>DNYO01000333.1 GCA_003506795.1 Deltaproteobacteria bacterium | reverse complement strand
ATAACGATCACGGGAAAGACGGTACCGGCCAAACCCGGCAAGAATATCAAATTCACTGCCGGGAGAAACACCATCATCTCCCCCGATGCGATGGAAGTTACCGCTGCAATCGCGGGACAGCCTTTCCTGAAAGGAAGGGCTGTTTTCGTCGAACCCGTCTATACCATAAAGGGCGATATCAATTATTCCGTCGGCAATATCGACTTCAAAGGCAGCGTCAAGATAGACGGGAATGTCGTATCCGGTTTTTCCATAAAGGCCACCGAGAGCATCGAGATAAACGGAGTCGTTGAAGACTGCATCATCGAGGCAGGGATGGATGTCTTCATCAAAGGCGGTATACTCGGCGCGGATAAAGGCATTATCAAGGCCGGTCGGGATTTTTCAGCGCTGTTCGTGGAGAACTGCTCCATTGAGGCCGGGCGGAACATCGTTGTTGGAGACGCCCTCAATTCCGAGTTGTCCGCGGGCGATTCGATCGACGTCGTTCTGGGCAAGGGGCGTGTTATCGGCAGCAAGCTTGGTGCTCAAAACCTCGCGGCCATGAATATCCTCGGATCGGATATTGCGGGTAAGACACAAGTTTCGGTCGGATACGATCCCAAAACAATGGCCCGCCTTAAGAATGCGAAAGAAGCGGCCCTGAAGACCGAACATACCCTCGAAGAGATCGCCAAACATATCCGCACGCTGGAAGGAATGAGCCAGGCCTGCCCTCTTTCCGACGAGAAAGAAACACTATACCGCAGGCTTCTAGCAACATCGGAGGAACTGGGGCACCGGCTGGAAGAGCTCACCGAAGAGATCGCGATGCTTGAGTCGACGATGACGCGATCCGTGCAACCGACCGTCAGGGTAAGACAGACCTGTTATCCCAATGTCCGGGTAACAATAGGCAAACTGATATTTGACTGCACGACGGAATACCATAGTGCCGTTTTTTTCGCTGAAGATGAAAAGATCAAGGTAAACGTCTACGAGAATAAAGCGTAGTGAATACTATTCACTATTCACTTTCCTCTCTACACCAGATAGGGTTCCCACATCTTTGTAGTCTTCTTTATATAGCCTGCGGGCACGCCTTTGAGTATCTGGTTGTGGCCCGGAAGAAGTATATCCACGTCGAGCTGGCCGAGCCGGTTGAGAGAATCCTTCAGGCGGGCGGCGTCGGCCCCGAAAAGATCGAAGCGCCCGATAGCATAATCGGCATACACGACATCCCCGGGGATAAGTATCTTGCCGACGGGCTCGTAGAGCGCTATGCCTCCCATGGAGTGGCCGGGTATGTGTATCACGTCCCAGACCATGTCGCCGATCTCAAGGGTCTCCCCGCCTTCCAGCTTGCGGTCCACCTTGAATGTGAAGGCGTCCGGGGCAAGCCCGAATTGACTCTGGCACATGCTCTTGAACATATCCATCCCGTATACGGCACGGTCATCCCCCTTTTCGAGAAGGTCGGCCTCCAGCTTGTGGACCCAGAGTTCAGCCCCGGGAAAGGCCTTTTGAATCTCGGCAAGGCACCCTATGTGATCGAGGTGCGTGTGGGTCATGATGATCCTTTTCACATCTGCAGGTTCGATGCCGAGCTTCCTGATCGATTCCGCCTTATAGCCTCCCTTTCCCGTAAGACCGGCGTCCACGATGGACAGATCCTTCGACCCCGGGTCTCCGATCACGTAGACATGTGAATCGGGGATAAACTCATCCTGCCCGGGAATGAAATGAACACCTTTATAGACCTGCGACATGAGAGACTCCTTTAGATTTTTTCTTCTTTCTTTCTGGACTACCATTCTTCCTTGCTATACCGGTGAGCATTATTATACCTACCATACCGTACATGTCGAGTTCCATACCAAAAACCCGGAGCGCGATCAAGGCCCCGCAGACGGCGAGCGGCAGACCCGTGAGAATGGTAATGGGGTGGATCAATACCCACGGCTATTGAGAAACACCCATGGGACTTTGAGATCGTTCCCGGTGTCGATGAGATTGAGCTTTGCGTTCGACAGGTCGAGCTCGGCCTTGGTGCACAAAATATGCGTCGTTTTATGCGTACGTACTTCTCTCGAACTGTAGGATTTTTTTGAGCAGTATGGGCTGCTCGAAAATGTATGTCACATATTAGATAAGTGTATGTTTGTTGTCAAGAAAGAGTTTGGACGCGGAAAGAAACGTGATAAAGTCTGGAAGAGGGATAGGAAATAAAGGGTTCCGCGGGCATCGAGGACGCGTGGGACCGGTAAAGGAGGACATTCATGGATATGCAGCTCAAGGAACGATTCATCCAGAGGTGGGAGAAATACTTCCCCGGAGCGCCGCTTCCGATAATCTTTTTCTACAGCGACGATGAAAGCGGGGCGACAAAAGTGAAGGGGCCGAAGAGCCTGGAAGAACACCGGTGCGTTATCGCCGATATCGCACGGGCAACGCGCGGGCGCTCGCTTGCCTTCGACGTTGGCTCGATCGGCTGCGGCGGCGGCAGGAAGTACCTCGGATTCACCGAGGTCCTGCGCCCCAATTTCGAGTATTTTCTCTCCTACGGGATACCGGGCGAAATGGAGGGTGAACGGTATAAAAAATCACCGGAACTCGTCGGTGAAATAATGAAGAACATGCCCAAATTCAGCGCACCCGCCCGCTACATTATCTTCAAACGCTGGGACATGATCGATGAGCGTGACAACCCGGCCGCGGTGGTCTTTTTCGCCTCACCGGATGTGGTGTCGGGGCTCTTCACCCTGGCAAACTTCGACGAGAGCGAACAGAACGGTGTTTTCTCTCCCTTCGGCGCAGGCTGTTCCACCATCATCACTTACCCCTATCTTGAAAACGATTCGGGCCGCCCACGGTGTGTCCTGGGCATGTTCGACGTCTCAGCCCGCCCATGCGTGCCCGCAGGCACGCTCACATTCGCGGCGCCCTTCAGCAAGTTCACGCGGATGGTCGGCAATATGGATGAGAGCTTCCTGACGACGGAGAGCTGGAAGAAGGTGAAAAAGAGAATAAAGGCGGGGTAAAGGACTTGCCGGTTACTGAATACCGATATGGAGAAGGAGGATCCGGCGTACCTCTTCGATCGTATGCGGTTCGGACTGCGTGGAGTGGCCGGAATGGACGATGAGTTCCGACGCCGCATCGTCAATATGGGCACTTTCGTATTTCACTACCCCGTCCGTCCATTTTTCCTTCGGCGCGCTCAAGTTTTCCACGGAGATGATCGAATGCGCGGGTATCCCCGGCGCGATGGGAATCGATGAAAACGTCTTGACGAACTGACTGTTGGGATCCATGTTCTCGGTGCTCTTCGGGATGGCCTTCAGGGACCTGAGGTCAACGGCTTTCGGATTCAGGGAAACCACTTCTTTCATGACATCGAGCATACGAAAGGGCAGGGACACGAACCTCCCGGCGAATCTCCCTATCCAACCCCCGGCAACGTAGCTTCCCCGGTGAGGCGTTGAAATGAACACAACACGCTTGACGAAGGGAAGCGGTGTGTAGATAAAACTTTTCCTGAGCATTTCCCTTGTATCGGGCGAAACATCGATCTTGTCGAAGGGAACTTTCGATGCGCTGTCCCAGAAACGTGTCCCGCTGTCTATGGCCGTAAGCCTCGTCAGCATCCCGCCCTGACTGTGGCCTATAATGACCATGTTCTTGAGCGCCGGGTCTGCGCCATCGGGGTCGAGACCGCGGACAACCTCCTTGAGGCCCTCAGTCAGGAGCCCTCCCGAATAAAGAATAGGGTTGCCCGTATTGTACGTAAAAGCCCAGAACTGGTAGCGGCCCCAGAGCCGCCGGTCATTCTGCAGCTCGTTGAGCATCTGTGCCCAGCGGGCGGAGCTCGAGGCCGTTCCGTGGATCATGACGACGGGAATCCGTCCCGGCCTGTAGGGGCTCATAAAAAAAACACTCTCCTTGAACCGCTTCTCATCCTTGAAGAGCAGCAAGTTGCCTGAAAAGAACCCTTTTGTCTCCATCGAGTAAACTTTTGATCCTTCAAGGGTAGAAGCCAGCGCCGAGGAAAGATCGAATTCGAGAGGCACCGTGCGGCCCCCGATTGTTACCGTGGTGGCGCTGTCCGTGGTATACAGCTCGAGTCTTCCCCTAAGCTTTCCGGTTTTCAGACCCGCCTCCGGGTCACGCACCCGCACGAAAGCGGTGACGGGCACCTTCACGCCCGGCGGGACCTTCGCTGAAACCGGGTCGGCGACACCGGAGACGTATTCGGTGGAGGCAACAAGCGCTGCCCCTATCCCCGGCCAGCGATACTCGTTACGCAGCCCCCTGAGCGAAAGTCTGGACACGTCCGCAAACCTGACGAGGCGATACGAGCTCCACCGGAACGAATCAGGATCGGCTGAAACGACAAGCTCCCCGAACGGCAACCGGTATGTCCCCTCTTTCAGGTCGATGGTGGTCCCGTCGGGCGCGGTAAAACCTTCCGCTATACCCAGGTTGTAAATATCCACCGCGGTTCGAAATCGGGGATCGAAGGCGTCAGGGGCATTCGCGCCTCCCCCGGGGAAGAGGAGCGCATATGCATACATGGCCGAGGCAAGATAATAGGACCGGTCACCACTTTGCCAGGCATAGAGAAAAGAAAGCTCCGCCAGGGCAAAAAAGCGGTCCGTCTCGTCCTCGGTGGGTACACCCTTGTGTATGGTGGCGATGACCTCGGCGGGCTGGCTTTTGAATTTCCCCACGAGGCCGGTACGGTTCAGGATCTGCATGGTCGGGGCGCTGAGAGTTGAACCGGTAAGAACACTGGCGGTGAGCTTCCGGTGAGATTCCTCCCGGTCCAGGTAACCGACCCCAACAGGAGTGGCGCACCCAAGCAGGACGAAAAGGGCAAGAATGAATACGGATAAGGCCCCTTTTTTAAAGAGAGATCGAACGTTCGGCGACATAATCCTCTTAATATCATTATTGGGACGACATCACAAACTAAAAAAGAACCCGTCAAAAGTAAGGGGCCGGCTGCGGCGCACCCGCCTCAGACGGCCCCTGAACTTCGTTTATGCTTCTTGAGCCTAATTGGCCGACGCTTCCACCGTGATCGCCACGGCCTCGGTGACCCTGAGGACAACATCGTCACCCTTCTTGATGTTCTTGAAATTCTTCACCGCCTTATCGACGGTAAAAGTCTTCACGTTGCCTTCAGGTCCTTTGAGGGTTACGGTGCGTTTCTTGTAGTTTATGCCTTCAACCTTCGCCGTCATCTCCATGGTGTCCACTGCAACGACTCCGGGTTTCGCCCCCTTCGGTGCCACTTCCACCGTCCGCGTTTCTGAAGCGGAAGGTTTTTCTCCCGTCTTTGCCACAAAGATGGCAACGGACTCGTAGAATCTTGTCTTGACCTTGTCTCCAACCTTTATCTGATCGAAGTTCTTTACTTCCGGACCGGCCTTGATGGTACGCGATGTCCCGTCGGGCATCTTGAGCGTCACCGTCCGGTTCGCTGCATCTACGGCATCCACCGCAGCCGTCACCGTGACCACCTCAACCATCACACCACCCGGCTTCTCGCCGGCCTTTTTCGCCGCCTTCTTTTCCTGTGCGAACGCAAAGGTCACGAGCAAAACTACCATGAATGACGCTAATACCAACGATGATGCTTTTTTCATGTAAGACTCCTCCCTCTAAAATGGTTTAAAGTACTCTGCACCTGCCTGTCGGTACGGATGCAGTACAACTCTTTGTCGAGCATTTCTCCGCGCCCTTAAGGGCAATCAGGCGATTTCACTCCGGCGGGAAAGCAGCCGTGATACAAATATTTCAGGAATGCGGAATGCAGCTTCCGGCCCGGGTCAAGGCTTTCCGCCGGAGCCCAGAGCGTTTTTCACTATTTGCCGCGCCTCGGCCAGGATGGTATCGAGGTGTTGCCCGTCCACAAAGCTTTCCGCATAGATCTTATAGATGTCTTCCGTCCCCGACGGCCGTACCGCAAACCAACCATTTCTGGCCGCGACCTTCAAACCCCCTATGGGTGCCTTGTTGCCCGGTGCGCTGGTCAGCCTGGCGGTTATCGGTTCCCCTGCCAGCTCCTCCTCCCTGATGGCTTCGGGCGACAAGCTCCCTATGGCGCCCTTTTCGGCCGGTGTTGCCGGTACGTCGACTCTTCTGTAAAGCGGTGTACCCAGACGCCCTGAGAGTTTACGGTAGAGTTCTCCCGGGTCCTCGCCCATCCGGGCGGTGATTTCGGCGGCGAGAAGGTCCATGATAATGCCGTCCTTGTCCGTCGTCCACACGGTGCCGTCCTGTCTCAAGAAACTTGCACCTGCGCTTTCCTCACCCCCAAAGCAACAGGACCCGTCGAACAGACCGTCGACAAACCACTTGAAGCCGACAGGCACTTCCAGAAGGGTCCGATCCAGGTCCCCGACGACCCGATCTATGAGGCTTGAACTTACAAGGGTCTTGCCCACGGCAGCGTTCTTCGGCCACCCGGGACGGTGTGTCAGAAGATAGTGGATGGCTGCGGCAAGGTAATGGTTGGGATTCAGAAGCCCCATGGACCGGGTGACGATGCCGTGACGGTCCGCATCGGTGTCGTTGGCAAAGGCGACCTGGAAACGGTCTTTCAACGCCACCAATCCCGCCATGGCATAGGGGCTGGAACAATCCATCCTGATCTTGCCGTCATGATCGACGGTCATGAAAGCGAACCTCGGGTCCACAACATCGTTGACGATGGTTATGTCGAGGCCGTATAACTCCCTGATCGGTTCCCAGTACTGTACCGAAGCGCCTCCCAGGGGATCGACCCCCAGTGTAATGCCGGCGGACCGGATGCATTCCATATCGATCACGTTTGCGAGATCTTCAACGTAGGGCGCCACAAAGTCAATGGAGTGCGTCGTGCCGTGCCTCAGGGCGGATTCATATCCCATCCTCCTGACCTCCCGGTTGCCGCCTTTCAAAAGGTCATTCGCCCGGTCCTGTATCCACCGCGTCACTTTCGTATCGGCGGGACCGCCATTGGGCGGATTATATTTGAAGCCTCCATCCTCGGGCGGATTATGGGAAGGTGTAACCACGACGCCATCGGCGAATCCCAGGGACCTCCCCCGGTTATACGAGAGAATTGCGTGGGAGATAACCGGGGTGGGAGTGAAACCGTCCTTACGCTGAATGATCGTTTCCACACCGTTTGCCGCCAGGACTTCGAGGGCTGTCCTCTCGGCCGGCCCGGACAGGGCATGGGTGTCTTTCCCCAGGTATAAGGGACCGGTTGTCCCCCGGCTGTGACGGTAGTCGCATATTGCCTGCGTGGTCGCAAGGATATGCGACTCGTTGAACGTACCCGATAGGGCCGACCCGCGGTGCCCGCTCGTTCCAAAGCTCACCAGCTGACCAGGATCGTTCACGTCCGGCTTGCGGCCGTAATACTCTTTTTCTAGTTTTGCCAGATCGACCAGTATCTCTTCCGGTGGAACCTTACCCGCAAGGGGCGAAATAGCCATATCGCACACTCCTTATTTCTTGACCCCAACTTTCAGTCAATCAGTTTGAGAAGGGTCATTTTGATGACCGGGTCCAGATCGCGAACGGCGTTTATGCCCGTGAGTTCTATGACAATAGCCTCCATGATGAGAAAGGTCCTGGCTTCGTCGCGCAGGCATCCCGTCTTCACGCTGTCGAATTTGCCGTAGGTGCCGTGGATGTGGAACCGCGGCTCATCGCCGTACCAGAAAACCGTGCCGATGGCCAGGGTCTCGTGGCTCTCGACGATCTCCCGCCACGTCGGCTCAGGCGGCCGCACGTCATCGTGCACCGGCCCGACGACGATCCTCCCCTCGATTATCCCGCCGAGGAGATAGAAAATACCGCCTCTGATGTTCTCTTTACGGACAATGGCAGTGAGATTGGCGATGATCTCGTCGCCATCCTCGAAATGGGCCAGAATGACCCTGCCCACCTCACCAACCTGATATTTCACAACGATGATCTCCCTTCCGCTTTCAGTAACCGCCTTCCCCGCGGTATCGTGCCCGCCTCGACTTTTCCTACGGACGAGGACCTTTTATGACCTTTGCGTCGTCGATCCAAACCGTCCCCTTCCCGTCCACAACAACGTTAAGCCTCACAATGTCAGGCTTCTGACCTTTCTTCAGAAAGAAGGGCGTTTCCTGTGTTACCCAATCGGTGGTGCCGGTAACGGCTGTTTCCAGGGCACGGGAAAAATATTCACCTTTACCGGCGAAGACACACCACATCTCCAGAAACGCTCTTCCTTCCACGTCCTTCGTCTTGAGCTTCGCCTGGTAGGTCAGACGGGCGTCATCCACGTCCATCCCCTTCACCTCGTAGAGGCGCACCGTGGTGGGAGAGACGACGTCGATCCTCAGCGAACCCTTGCCGTCATTCGATACGGCAGTGTCAAAGGCAACGTTCGTCTGCGTCAGCACCCCCTCCATGTTGTCCATGGGATATTCCTTGACCGTCTGGGGCACGGCCTTCTTTTCACAGCCCGCGAAAAACGGGAACAGAAAAAGAAGGGCTGCAAGGACCACGCAAATTCTTTTCATGATGCGGCCTCCTTCCACCGGCAAAGCTGAACTTCTTAAGTACCGGGTTTCCCGGTACTGTCCCATAGAGTAATCCTATCACAACACGCAGCCGCGGGTGAAAAGATGTTGGACCCGGAGGTCCTGTATTCCAAGTTCAGATTCTATGGCCTGAGACGTGAAGCCATTTACCCATCATACCACAGAAGGTGGCGTTTTTAACCGGCTCCCCCTTATCCCATCGCTGATATTTGCGATAAATATGGAAGACAGGAACCCCGGGACAAGGGGAACGGAAGAACGGGAGGACTGACACGGTGAGTTACGGCCATACCCCAACAAAGGATGGGCACTATAAAATATTAAGGTCTGCATTGAGTAATGTTGCCCTGGCGACGGGAAACAGGATTGCGCAGATGAGGAAGCTGTCGCGTATCATAATGGTTGTCGGCGCCTGGCTGCTTGTCGTCACCATTCTGCTGGCTTTCGGCCTTTGACCGGTTCCGATACGCCACCGCAGTCTCCTCTTCCTTGCCGCCCCACCCTTTCTATTTCCTTGACCCCGAGCCCTTACCCTTATATTCTGAGTTCATGATGAACGACCTCACGGCAAGCTGCTACACAATCCTTGGCCTTCCTCAGGGGGCGTCACGCGAAGAAATAGATGCAGCCTTCATGCGACTGAAGAGCGAGCTGACCGGGCCGGCGGCAGACTGGAGCAGACTCAAAGAGGTCACCTGGGCCTACGAGACCCTGATTGAAAGTGAAGCGGCCGCGGGCGACGAAGGCAACAGGGGAACACAGCCGCCCGTCGCCGCAATAGCCGGGGACGGGGAGGAATTCAGCCTCATCGGTCTTTTGTTTCCACCGCAGCTGAAGATAAACCCCTTCTTTTTCGGAGGAAGGTGTCTTATCTTCATCCTTCTTTTGATAGCCGGCGTCAGGCTCATCATCAATCTGCCGTCAAGCGAATTTGCAGGCCAATCCTTTTTCCATAATATCAGCCTGCCCTTCCACGAGGCAGGCCACATCATCTTCCGTATCCTCGGCGACTTCATGGGTGTGCTGGGAGGAAGTCTCACTCAGGTCCTGATACCCCTCATCTGTCTCATCGCTTTCCTGAAAAGAAGCGACGTTTTCGCGGCATCCTTTGCCCTGTGGTGGGCGGGACAAAATTTCATCGACATGGCCCCCTACATAAACGATGCCCGGGCGCAGCAACTCATCCTGCTCGGCGGCGTCACGGGCCAGGACGTCCCGGGATATCACGACTGGAACAACATCCTCGGACGCCTCGGCCTTCTCAATCTCGACCACGTCATCGCCGGCACATCGCATTTTTTCGGCGCCTCGCTGATAACAGCGGCGTTCCTCTGGGGCGGGATCATTCTCTACATGCAGTACCGCAATCTGGACAGGTAAAGAGGGTTTNNNAGGCCGCAGATGATGCCTTCCCATCCCGCGAGGGTGCCGATGGCGGTGCTGCCCGTCCAGTCACGGATCGCCAGCAGCCAGAACAATATCGTCAGGCTGAGGAAAACAAACTGTATGCCCCGGTTCTTGCCCCATGTGCCGAACCACATGAAAAAGGTGAAAAGGCCCCACATGAAGAGATACCATCCCATGAAAGCCTCTGGATTGCCGGGGAGACCTTTGAAGACGAGAATAAAAACGAGCGTCCACCAGAAAAGACCATAGGAGGTGAAAGCCGTTACGCCGAATGTGTTTCCCTTCTTGTATTCCAGTATGCCCGCTATGATCTGGGCGAGGCCTCCGTAAAAGGCACCCATTGCAAGTATCATCGAACCCACGGGGAAAAACCCCGCGTTGTGGATGTTAAGAAGTACCGTGGTCATACCGAATCCCATTAAGCCGAGCGGTGCAGGGTTAGCAAGTTTCTCTTCCATAGACAGATTCCTCCTTTGTGATGGTTGGTTTAATTGACCCACGCTCTTCAGGATAATCGCCCTTTTGTCCCCTTCCTATCCGGACAGCAGTGTATCCCCGAAGCGATGTCACTATACCATGTTCAACGGCCTCTGTCGACATCTTTGGACAGGGTGGTAACAGCTTTTTGAAGACTAGGGCAAACACCGTTATTCTATTCACGGGAAAGAGCTATCCTGATGCTGAGGAGGATGAGAAGACCGCCGAAGGCCCTGTTGAAATAGTTCTGGAACCTCTCGAGGAAAGACCTCACGTGCCGCTCGTTGAGAAAAACCGCCACGAAACTGAACCACAGCATGGTGTCTATGACCATGATAATGCCGGCGATGACAAGAATGCAACGGGGTGTGCCCGGGGATATGACGATCGTGAAAAGCCCGAGGAAGAAAAGCGTTGCCTTGGGGTTCAGGATATTTGTGAGAAACCCTGTCCATACGGCGTTGAGCGGAGATATATCCTCTTTCGCTTTCTCCTGTGCGATATCGATCCCCGCCGACTTCGCACATATCGATCGTATGCCGATATAAAGAAGATACGCCGCCCCCATGTACTTTACGACGCTGAACACCAGCAGCGACCCGGCTATTATCACTGCTATTCCCGCTATGCAGTAAGTCACGTGTATGGCGACGCCAAGCCCGAATCCCACGGCCGTGAATATTCCCGTCCTTCGTGAATACGTAAGGGAATTACGAACCGACATGAGAAAATCAGGCCCGGGGCTCATGGCGCCGAGAAGGTGGATAAACGCGATGGTTCCGATAATGGTCAGACTGTCTTGCATGGCCTGCTCTTCACGTTGCAGGTTTCAGTTTCGGCGGGTTTTTTTAACCCGGAACCTGGAACCTTGAACTGTTTTCTGTTTCTTTATCATATACATTCACAATTTTCATCTTCCTGTTCGCGGCAGACGCCGTATGCCGCCTGAGGTCCAGGACTATCACCGTGATGTTGTCCGTGCTGCCGTGGTCCAGGGCCTCATTCGATACCTTTTGCGCCCCTTTTTGCGGATCTGCCTCCCCGCGGGCTGTCTTAATGACGGCCTCGGGGGTGAGGACATCCCAGACCCCATCACACGCAAGGACAGCGATATCGTTCTCGCTGCCGAGGACGCCTTCGGTTATGCGGGGCTCGGCGCTGACATAGGGTTTCAGGCAGGAGTCTCCCAGGGCACGGCTGATCGCAAGAATACCTTCCACCCTGGGTACGCCAAGCAGGGCTACTCTTCCGCCCAGGGCCTCGATGCGGGCCCTCTCGCGGACAACATCGGGCTTATGGTCCTCGGTCAGCATTGTCGCGCCCTCCCCTGTACCTATCACAACCCGTGAATCGCCCACGTTTGCCGCCAGGAAGCGCTCGCCTATAAGATAAAGCTGAACGGCGCAGGTACCGGCCTCAATACGCCTGGCCACGATATGCGCGTCAACGGCAAGATAGGAATCCCGGAGGATCCCGGCCTCCCCCTTTCGCTCGCGCAGGGGTTTTTTCAGCTCCTGCGCCCAGGCGTCGAGGAAAAGGGGCGTCAGCATCCCGGCAGCTACCTGCGCCGGTTGTCTGCCCCCATGGCCGTCATATATCTCGGCGCTGAAGAAAAACCTTCTCGGGTCCTCGTAGATGGCGTGTTCGTCCTCCATCGCCGACCTCCAACCTATCTCTTCGCTGATGCCGTAGGAGATCTCCATGCAACTATTCTACCCCACACGCGGCCTTATGAACAGGTGCGAGGATGCCCGGCACGGGGAAATCAATGCTTGCAAAAGCAAATGTTAAAGTTCTATAATAAATACTTCCATGAAATTTGAAGAAGGGTTAAAAAAACTGGAAGAGATTGTTAAGACCCTTGACGAAGGGAAGATACCTCTTGACGAGGCGCTTGGTCTTTTTAAGGAAGGGTTGGCACTCACAAAGGAACTCTCAAAGCGGCTCGACGAGGCTGAAAAAAAAGTGGAAATACTGATCAAGAAAGAAGGCGGGGCCATGGAAAAGATGCCCTTCCCCGGGGAAGACGAATAGTGGACCTGGCCAGCTACCTCCATGACAAGAAAATAATCGTCGAGAACATGCTCAGGGATATCTGCACCAGCTTCACCTCAACCCCCGGCGTCCTTCGAAACGCCATGGAATATATGCTTTTCAGCAACGGGAAGAAGATCCGTCCCATACTTGCCATTGCAGCGTGCGAGGCAAAAGGGAAGAGCGCCGATGATTTCCTGGCGTGCTTCTGCACCCTTGAAATGATCCACACCTATTCGCTCATCCACGACGACCTCCCCTGCGTGGACAACGACGATACCCGCCGGGGCAGGCCCACGTGTCACAAAGCCTTCGGGGAAGCCGTGGCGATCATGGCCGGTGACGGCCTCCTGACGGAGGCATTCAGAGTGCTCAGCGATCCGAGGTTCTCGGAAAGGGTGGCCCCGAAGATCGCCAGGCAGTTCGTCTTCGAGATCGCCCACGCCGCAGGGGCCGAAGGGATGGTCGGCGGCCAGGTTATGGACATACTATACGAAAACAAGGAAGGAACTAAAAACATCCTTCACTACATTCACTCCCACAAGACCGCGGCCATGCTTCGCGCGTCAGTGAGGGTCGGCGCGATAGCAGGCGGTGCAAAGGCAAGGGAACTGAAAAACTTTTCCCGTTACGGCGATGCCATAGGGCTTGCCTTTCAGATCATGGACGATATCCTGGACGTCGAAGGCGATGAAGAAACGGTCGGCAAAAAACTGAAAAAAGATGACAACAAACAGACCTACGTGAAACACTACGGTATACTCGCTTCCAAATACAAACTGGAACAACTCGTCGATGAGGCAGTCAAATCTGTTGCATTCCTGGGAGAAAACGGCCGTGTCCTTGAGGACATAGCGCGCTTCGTCGGCAACAGGATTTCATAATGCTCCTCGAAACAATCAATTCTCCCGAAGACTTGAAAAAGCTGTCGTTGTCCCAACTCGTCGAGCTCGCCGGAGAGATACGTCCGTATATCACCGACATCATATCCAAAACGGGCGGACATCTCGCGTCGAACCTCGGCGCCGTGGAACTCACCCTCGCTCTCCATTATGTGTTCAATTCTCCCCATGACAGGATTATCTGGGATGTCGGCCATCAGTGCTACACCTGCAAGATCCTGACCGGCCGTCGTGAGACTTTCCACACTATCCGCCAGGACGGAGGGCTCTCCGGTTTCCCCTG
>DNYO01000330.1 GCA_003506795.1 Deltaproteobacteria bacterium | reverse complement strand
GCTTCAGGTATGCAATATCCTGAGGGACAGCACTCCTGGCGTTTCCCGAAAGGAAGAACGGCAGGTAAACGTTCGACGCCTTCCCGACGGCCTCGCCAAGGATTGCATCGTCCTCCTGACCGTAGGAGGACGGCTCGGTAAAGAGGATGTCGATGAAGACCGCGTCGGCACGAGAGGTAAACTCAAGAACAGGGGCATATATCTGCCTGGGCCATGGCCAGTTGATGCTCTCGGCGCTGAGCGCATCTATCGACTGCTGGTCTATCTCGATGATGACGATGCGCTCCGACGCTTGCGCGGGATTCAAATACCGGGAAAAGAGATCGAATGATTTGTTTTCGTACGGGGCCAGGATATCAAAGGCAAAAAGGACAAGGCAGACGGCGAAAGACACCGAGGTGAGAAGGACGATATTGCGCACGCGACGTTTCTTTTTCGGCACGTAGTTCTCCGGCGATTTTTTGTGTGAGCATTTATACCATATCATGGAATAAAGGAACAGGGAAGAAGGGCGTCCTTACTTTCCCCTTGAGCACTATCGCGGCAATTTTGTATCATTAGATTCAAGGAGAAGCCAACGATGAGACTTCAGGATAAAGTTGTCCTACTGACTGCCGCGGCGGGTGCCGGGATCGGGCAGGCGACCGCCCGGGTGATGGCAAGGGAGGGTGCGTCAATCGTCATCACCGACATCCACGAGGACCGTGCAAGGGCGGTTGCAGCGGAAATTGCCTCAGAATCGGGGGTGAGGACGCTCGGCCTCAAATGCGACGTAACGAGCGCCGTCGATGTAAAGAATGCCGTGGATGAGACGCTCGGGGCTTTCGGGCGTATAGACGTCCTTTTCAACAACGCGGGGACGAACCGTCCGACACAGGTGGCTGACATAACCGACGAGGTCTGGGACCTTGTGATCGCCACATCGCTTACAGGCACATTCTATTGCTGCCGTGCGGTGGTGCCGGCGATGAGAAAACAGAACGGCGGCCGGATCATCAGCGTGACATCGGTAGCGGGTTTTCGCGGGCTTGCCGGCGGTCATGCCCATTATGCCGCAGCCAAAGCGGGGGTCATGGCGTTCACGAGGTGCCTCGCCATGGAGGTCGCACCCTACCGTATAACGGCCAATACCATCGCACCGAGCTTCATTTTCAACGAATTCATCCCCCATATCTATCCGCAGGACGAAATCGACCGCATGTTTGAGGAGATACCTTACCCGCGCAAGGGTACGCCCGAAGACGTTGCAAACGCGGCTCTTTTTCTTGCATCCGACGAAGGCGAATACATGACGGGACAGACCCTCTGTGTTACGGGGGGCAGCTGGATGAGGTGAGAGACCGTTCGTGACATTATTTCTCCCATGGGTTGAATATTCGCGATGAGGTGTTATTTTCTATATAACGAATCCGGAACCGCAACACCGAGCTGAGAATACAAAGCCAAGGAGGTATCCCTTGATCACCAAGTTAGAACCTGACCAGCTGTACAAAAGATGTGATCCCGCTTCCTTCACCTTTGCGAGAACCGATGCGATCGCCGAATTACCGATGACGATCGGCCAGGAGAAGGCTTTAAGATCCTTGGATTTCGGTCTCAATATGGACAGCAAGGGGTTCAATATCTTTGCCATTGGTGAGAGCGGTACCGGGAAGATGTCGACAGTCATGTACATGCTTAAGAAAAAGGCCGCCGACGAGGAGGCCCCGGCAGACTGGTGCTACGTGTACAACTTCAAGGACCCCGACAGTGCGACCGCCCTCTCTTTCGGGCCGGGCATGGGGGTGATCTTTCAGAAAGACCTCGAGGAGATGATCAAGATTCTCAAACTGGAGATACCTAAAGCCTTCGAGTCGAAAGAATATGATACACAGAAGAGCAAGATCATCGATGAATTCCAGCAGAAACAGACGGAGTATCTGAACCGTCTCGATTCGGAGGCCAAAGACCGCGGTTTCTCGGTGAAGCGGACCCCTACGGGCGTTCTTATCGTTCCCCTCAAGGAGAATGGGGAGCCCATGGCAAAAGAGGAGTTCGATGCTCTCGACGCGAAGGCCCGGGCAAAAATGGAAGAAACGGGGCGCCTTTTTCAGGAGAAACTGAACGATGTGGTCCGCATCCTGCGGGAGGCGGAGAAGATAGTCAGGGAAATGGTCACGCGTCTTGACAGGATGGTGGCTCTTGATCTTGTAGGTCCCATGGTCGATGCCATTCAGAAGAAATATGCACAGCAGGAGAAGGTTGTAAAGTACCTCGGGGATGTGAAAGAGGACATACTGACTCACCTCGATGATTTCAAGGCAACCGAGGAGCCGCCCTCGCCCTTTCCTTTTCTCAAGATGCCGAAAGGGGAGAGTTCTTTTGCGCGATATGCCGTCAATGTCGTGGTAAACAACGGGGAAAGCAAGGGGGCTCCCGTCGTCTACGAGAGCAACCCCACCTACCTGAATCTCTTCGGAAGAATGGAGTATAAAGTCCAGTACGGAATGGGCACGACTGATTTCACGATGATCAAGGCCGGATCGCTGCACAAGGCCAACGGGGGATATCTCGTTGTCGACGCCCTCGAGCTCTTGAGAAACCCCTTTTCCTACGAGGCATTGAAACGGGCCCTCAAGAACAAGGAGATCCGTATCGAGGACGTCCTCGAACAGTACCGCCTGATCAGCACGGCGGGGCTCAAACCTGAGGCGGTGCCGCTCGATGCGAAGGTGGTTCTCATAGGAAACCCTTACCTTTACTATTTGCTTCACGCTTATGATGAAGATTCCCGTGAACTTTTCAAGGTAAAGGCCGATTTCGACAGCCGGATGGAGAGAAACCCGGAGAACATGGAGAAATATGCCATGTACGTCGCCCAGTGCCAGAAGGACGAAAACCTGCTCCCCTTTGACAATACGGCGGTTGCCCGGCTGGTGGAGATGGGTTCACGCTTTGCCGACCACCAGGAGAAACTTTCGACGCGCTTCAGCGACATCGCCGACCTTATCAGGGAGGCCCATTACTGGGCGAAGAAGGACGGCAGCGACACGGTCGGCGCCGGGCACGTGACGCGGGCGGTCAAGGAGAAGATCTTCCGCGTGAACCGCATTGAAGAGCGGCTGCAGGAAATGATGCTCGAAGACACGCTTATCGTGAATACGTCGGGTGAAAACGTAGGGCAGATCAATGGTCTCGCCGTTCTGGACATCGGCGATTATGCCTTCGGCAAACCATCGAGAATCACGGCCAAGACCTACATGGGCCGCGCGGGTGTCGTCAACCTGGAGCGTGAGACCAAGATGAGCGGCAAGATCCATGAAAAAGCTATCCTCATAATTACCAGCTATCTGGGCAGCAAGTACGCGGTGAAAAAGCCGATAAGCCTGTCTGCGTCCATTACATTCGAACAGCTTTACGACATGGTCGAAGGCGACAGCGCGACCTGCGCCGAACTCTATGCGCTCTTGAGCAGCATCTCCGGCGTTCCTCTAAAACAGAGCTTTGCCATAACGGGCTCCATGGACCAGAACGGAGACGTCCAGCCCATAGGGGGCGTGAATCAGAAGATAGAGGGTTTTTTCCACCTCTGCCGGATGCGCGGTCTTGACGGATCCCACGGCGTGATTATCCCGAAACGCAACGCACGAAACCTGGTTTTGAGCGACGATGTCATGGAAGCGGTAAGGGACGGACTTTTCACCGTCTATACCATCGACCGGATGGAAGAGGGCCTTGAACTCCTGACCGGCATGCAGGCGGGTGAGCTTCGGGAGGATGGGACCTATCCTGAGGGGACCATCAATTATCTTGTAGAGAAACGCCTCACGGAGATCTCGGAGGCCATGGAAAAGAAAAAGGAAAACGGTGAGGAAGGCAAGGCGAGGAAAGACGATGATTAACGAGAGACTATGGCGCTTTGCACTATAGTTTCGTAAAAGTCTTCAGGCGGTTCTTCGTAGAGTTCCTTGATGACCCTCCGCTTTGCTTCCTGAATGAGCTCCGGATCGTCGATCTCGTCGTCGGTAACGAAATCCGCTTCGCCGTCCTTCAATTCGATGGCTTCAAGTGAAACCTCGTACCACTGCGCGACGAAATCGTCTATCGCCTCATTGGCCGTCTTTTCAATTATGGTCCTGTCCGGTTCATACCCCCTGGTTTTGAGAAGGGCCATCACCTTCTTGACGACCTCGGCCACGAGTTTGTCCCTGAGGTCGGGAGTTCCTCCCTTTTGCTTTTTCATCGCTCCATCCCTCCGAAGAGATGCTTCATATAACAGGTTATTCGTTGCCGCGGTTGCTTTGCTTCATTTTTACACGAAAAAGAGCGCGGAGTAAAATAGTTTTTTGTGTGCCTGCTCGAGGTCGAACCACGCGCAGGATTGATTTTGCAGGTATCTTCACGTTAGAATACGTGATGCTCGGGACCATCAGAAAACGCCTCACAGACTATGCACCGCGAAAGATCGCCTGCGAGCCGTCCGTCCGGGCTGCCACCGCGCTCCTGGTTTTTGAACATGAGGGTGCTGTGTCCTGTGTGCTTACAAAGCGAACCGACACCGTACGGCATCACAAGGGTGAGGTTTCCTTCCCGGGCGGGATGTTCGAGTCCGGCGATGGACACCTGGAACGTACGGCCTTGAGGGAAACCCATGAAGAGATCGGCGTTCGACCTCAAGACGTTGAGATCATAGGCAGGCTCGACGATTCATGGACATACACGGGGTTTGTCATTTCCACCTTCGTGGGGGTAATTCCTTACCCCTATGACTTTACAACGAATCCGGGAGAGGTCGCCCGCCTTATCTTCCTTCCTTACGGGCACGTAAAAGGGTCGGAGCTTGCACCGGAACAATGGGGTGAGCTGCATTACAATGGAGACAGGATCTGGGGCGCAACATGCAGGATTCTTCTGACGTTCAGGGACGTCGTTGAGAATGAGACAATTTAACCTCAAGGTGCTCCTGATACTTTCCCTCGGCCACCTTGTGGTTGATATCTATCAAGGGGCCCTTCCGGCCATTCTGCCGTTCCTGAAAGAGAAGCTCGAATTGAGCTACGCCCTTACGGGAATGATCCTGATGGCATCCAATTTTACCTCGTCCATACTTCAGCCGCTTTTCGGCTACGTGTCGGACAAGAAGGCGATGGCGTTCCTGCTGCCCCTCGGGCTTCTGGCCGCCGGAGTCGGATTTTCGCTGCTGCCCTTGTCCGGTCACCTCGCCCTGATCCTCGGCCTTGTGGTCATAAGCGGGCTGGGAGTGGCGTCATATCACCCTGAAGGTTACAAGACAGCCCATTTTTTCACCGGGCAGAGGGCCGCGACGGGTATGTCCATTTTCTCCGTCGGGGGGAATATCGGTTTCTCCCTGGGTCCCATTTTGTCGATGTACATCATCGATGCATTCGGGTTTTCCGCATTGCCCGTCATTGTCGTCCCGGCGCTCCTGTGTGTTGCCGTCGTTCTCGCAAACCGCCGGACGATCATGATGCCCGTGGCCGCCCACAGCGAAGCGGTTAAACGCGATATCCCCAGGACATCTAAACTGGCGTACACCTCATTGGGCATGGTCATACTTATCGTTGTCATGCGCTCCTGGACACAGATCGGGCTCATGACCTATATCCCCTTTTACTATATCGACTACCTGAAGGGGGATCCTCTCTTCGCCGGAAAGCTTGTTTTTGTCTTCCTCTTTTGCGGCGCAGCGGGAACATTGATCGGTGCCCCCATCGCCGACCGTTTCGGCCACCGGCTCTTCGTTCGGATATCGATGCTGCTGACCACTATCACCTTGCCCGTCATTTTTATACCGGCGATCGAGAAAAGCATCCTTCTCTTCGTAGTTTTGGGAATCCAGGGCATGCTCCTGGTTTCAAGTTTCTCCGTCACCATCGTCATGGCCCAGAAGCTTCTTCCGAGCAAACTTGGCATCGCCTCCGGTCTTATGGTAGGCTTCGCCATCGGTACCGGGGGTCTCGGTGTGACGATCCTCGG
>DNYO01000331.1 GCA_003506795.1 Deltaproteobacteria bacterium | reverse complement strand
GAAAGGTTCGGGAAACGTCGCGATCAGTCCCGACAACGATGGAGTTTACAGGAGAATTCCCCTTGTATTCGGTCTGCGGGATATGATGCTCCCCAGCCTTGTCTTTTCCTCTTTTACGGGCAACGGCACGGCGACAATCGATTCCGGCAGGATCATGCTGAGAGACAGGCCCCTTCCCCTGATCGATGGAAAACTTCTCCTTCGTTTTCCCAGCGGGCGCAAGCCCTTCACTGTTATCTCCGCCGTCGACGTCCTCAATGCATACCGCGGTTCCGGCGCCTCTGAGGGCAAAACGCTTTCCCGGGATTTTTTCAAGGGTAAGGTCGTCTTCCTGGGAATGACGGCACCGGGTCTTCTGGACCTCAAGTCAACGCCGACGATGCCCGTTTCAACAGGGGTCCACATCAATGCGACACTCCTGGAAAACCTGGATCTGGGCACGTTCATGCGTCCCGTCCCGGCGTTGCTGACCGCGTTTTTCATGCTCCTTACCTGCCTGTTCATAGCGGTCTTCGTGCTCACCTTCCACACGATAGCGAAGAATTTGTCGGCATTTGTCGCAAGTGCCGTTCTTATCATGGGGATCGCGGCGGTCCTTTTTTCCCATCACCACTACCTGCCGACAACATATCTCATGGTCACCCTGATTTTCAGTTTCATCCTTTCCGTCGCCTTCAGTTATGCCCTCGAGGGCCGGGAGAGACAGTTTATCAGGAGAACCTTTTCGCAGTATATGGACAAAACCATTGTCGATCATGTCCTTCAGAACCCGGATATCGTAAAACCCGGCGGCAAGAAGGCGCGTGTTACCGTGCTCTTCGCCGACATTGCAGGTTTCACGACGATCTCGGAACGAAACTCGCCCGAGGATACCGCCCTGATGCTTCACAGGGTCCTAAACGAACTCACGGAGGTTGTGATCGAGGAAAAAGGCGTCGTCGACAAGTACATCGGCGACTGCATCATGGCCTTCTGGGGTTCTCCGCTGGCCATGCCGAAAGATGAAATCAACGCCTGCCGGTGTTCTCTCGAGTTTATCGAGGCCATCGGCAGGATCAATGTCGTTTTTGAGGGCGAGGGCATCCCTCCCGTCGCCATACGGGTGGGTCTCCATACAGGAGATGCCATTGCAGGCAACATGGGCAGCGTCCGTCTCTTTGATTTCACCGTGGTCGGCGACACGGTCAACCTCGCCTCACGCCTGGAGTCGGTCAACAAGGTTTTCGGCACCAGTATTATAGCAAGCGAACAGACCCTTGCGAACACATACGATCTCTTCGTGTCGCGCAGTCTGGGACCCATAGAGGTCAAAGGAAAATCGGAGCCGGTCGTGATCCATGAAGTCCTGTGCGAAAACCATGATGTCAATGAATCGGTGAGGAGAAAGATCGACCTTTACAACGAGGCGTTCGGCCTATACCGGGAAGGCAGATTTCCGGAGGCTGTCGAACATTTTGACGCCCTGCTCAAGGAATTCCCCCTTGACGGTCCGTCGGAATTTTACAGAAAAAGAGCGCAAGCCCTTGAGGGCGGTTTTTCTTTGACAAAAGGCTGGGATATTATTAGAATGACCGAAAAATGATGAAAAGAACGCTATTATTATCGTTGGTTCTCACGTTTATAGCCAGCGCGGTCTTTGCCGAGACCGTCACGGTCATCACGAAAGAGAACGCCATACGTGAATACGCAAAGTTTTTCGCTCCCGTCAAGGCCAACGTGCGATACGGTGACAGGCTTGAGGCCTTCGCCACCGAGGGCGACTGGTACAAGGTGAAATACGGCCCGTCGATCGGATACATTCACAGATCGGCAGTGGAAAAAAGAGCAGTCGCTTCACCCGCCTCCTATTCCCGCAAAGGCTCCTCTGTCAGCGAAAGCGAAGCCGCGCTCGCCGGGAAGGGATTCAACCCGCAGGTTGAAGCGTCCTACAAGAAACAGCACCCCGAGATGAAATTCTATCTCGTGGACAGCGTCGAACGCTATCCGGTCCCCGACCGTGAGGTGGTCCAGTTCATCGTCGCCGGGGGGTTGAGACAGCCATGATGAAAAAATATGTCCTCCCTTTCTGCTGCGTCCTCCTGGTTTCCACTCTTTTCTCCTGCGATACCAGCAATTTCGGCAACATTTCCCAGCATATAGGCACGGCGATGACGGTCGCGGACGCCACGTCCAAGGCGGCCCGCCCTATCTCGGAAGAAGAGGAATACTATGTGGGCCGCGCCGTGGCGGCAAAGATAGTGGGGTCGTATCAGCTGTCAACCGACGCCGTCCTCACGCGATACGTCAACCTCGTCGGGAAGACGGTTGCCCTCAATTCGGACAAACCCTTCACGCATGGCGGCTACCATTTCGCCATCCTCGAAACGAACGAGATAAATGCCTTTGCCGCTCCCGGCGGAACGATCTTCATCACCCATGGAATGATCAGAACAACCGCAAGCGAGGATGAACTTGCCGCGGTTCTCGCCCATGAAGTGGCACACATCGCCAAACGCGATGGTATCTCGGCCATCAAGAGCGCGCGGTGGACCCAGGCGGTCACCATCATCGGGACCACCGCTGCGAAAAATTATACCTCCGGGGAGGTCTCTCAACTGGTAGGCCTCTTTGAGGGCAGCATCGACGATATCTTCAAGACCCTCGTCGTCAACGGGTACAGCCGGTCCCAGGAGTATGCGGCCGATGAAGGGGCCCTGCAGACACTCGCAAAGTGCGGGTATGATCCCAGGGCGCTGCCGTCTTTCCTCAAACGCCTCGAGCAAAGGGGCAGGTCTTCGGGGGGCGGCATCATGCAGACACACCCCGGCACCGCAGACAGGATAGAGAACATCTCCGGTAAAATGCCCTCAACCGGTCAAATACATCCCAGGGCCATCGAGGCCCGCATGGCAAGATTCAGCGGTGCGGTTCGCTAAAAACCGCAGCGCCTTTAATCTCAAACATTTAAAAAAACACGAAGCCGGAAACGAAAAGGGGTGCCCCATGAAATATTTCATGATCATTGTCCTCTTGCTGACACCCGTCTGTACCTTCGCAGCACGGGCGCAATGCCCGCGTTACAGC
>DNYO01000327.1 GCA_003506795.1 Deltaproteobacteria bacterium | reverse complement strand
TCAGATAGCCGTTCTTATCGTACCGGTAAAACACATCCTGTATCTTCTCTATGATGCTGCGATAAAGCTTCTCGCTTTCGCGCAGGGCCCGGGCGGTCTCTATCCGTTCCGTGATGTCCGTTATGATCGCTATGTAGCTGTCGCTTCTCGTCTTTGCCACCTGAAAGAGCAATTCCCTCACGGTGCCGTCTTTCCGCACCCATCTCGATTCCTCCTGTCCTTTCTGGTAGATGTCACGCCCCACCCGTTCGTATTCTTCATCGTCGGGGTAGAGAAACCGGGAATCGTGCCCCACAAGATCATTTTCATCATAGCCGGTAATCCTGCACATGGCATCGTTGACCCACTCGAACACCCTGTCCTTTATCTTCACGATACCGCTTGGCGAAGCTGACAGAATGCCCGATAGTGTCTCCTGTGATGCGAGAAGTTCCATCTTCCGCGCCTGAAGCTGCTGGGAGGTGCGTTTCAGCCTTACCAGGCTTACTGCGAGAACGACGATGAAGGCAAGCAGGCCGAATGTCACGCCGGCCGTGGTCAGGATAACCAGCTTGTTTGTCTCGAAGAATGAACGCGGCTCGTTTATGACGATGCTTCCCGGAGGGAGCGGCACCGACACCATCCCGTGTTCCTTGAGTTCCCGGTGATCGAAGAAGAATTGGTTGGGACTTTCAAGCACACGAGGTAACTCCGAAGTCGGCCTTCCTTCGAGGATGTGTCTCGCAAGACCGGCCGCCGCCTTCCCCTGGCTGAAACCGGTGACGCATTTGCCGCCTGCCAGGCCTTTTCCGATAAGCCATCCCGAACGGCCGAAAACAGGCACAGGGGAGGCGGTAAGAACCCTGCTCGTCTCTTCCACGGAAATGGGCCTGCCCGCCGCATCCTGCCATAAGGAGATGAAAAGGACGACGCTCTCGGAGGGAAGCGAAAACATTGCCTGCATGATCTCGGTGTATGTGAGATGACCCATTGTTTTGAGGGCGGTACGGGGGTAGGCGGTTTTCATGATACGGGACAGGCTTTCGATATGCTTGCGGCTTGCCTCGGTATTGTCGTTTATGACAAAGACAGTCCGCGTTCCCGGCCTGGCCCGAAAGGCAAACGCCAGGGTTTCTTCAAGATCATCCCTCTCCAGGACGCCGACAACATTCTCGCGGCCCGCGGTCATGCCCTCCTCAAACCGGTTGACCCCGCAAAACACTACCGGGGTATTTTTGAAAAGACCCGTCTGATGGCGAAGGGCAAAGTGAAAGGCGTTGTCATCGGATGCAAGGACCACATCAAAGCGAATGCCCGCGAATTTCATCTCATAGATATCGCGAAGTTTGTTCAGATACTCGGCGGTCTCGATCTTTTTCGTGTCCATGTACTCAACGTACGTGGCAAGACCGGCAACGCCCTGCAAACCGGCCTCATAACCCTCCATTATGGTCTCTGTCCAGTCCGCCCTGTGGTAGGAATGAAGAAAAAGTACTGTTTTGTGGGTCTGAACCGAGGCAGCCTCAAACGTCGGGGCCGCTATGAAGCATGCAAACAGGAGGAAAATCAGGGTCAAAGCGGGCCTGATAACCCGCCCGTTACTGCCCGGAGAGTCTTCCTTTGCGCCTATTAAACTGCCCTTTAGTACAGGTCTTCGCGTAATCTTGTTCTCCGATGAACAATAGATGATCGCGGCGCGACGGTCGTATGTGCAAGATTATGTCTCACATAAACCTTATGATACTTATCGGCCGTTCCGCAACAGAAATTAACACGATCGCAAGCGGTTCCGATCGGGCTTGCAATTTGCGGAGCGACAACGTACCATTGTTTTATAAGCGGGGGTCACAATCGCGATAAGGGGCTTACAAGAGACTGCCGGAGCGCTGTCTTCCATCACCGACGAACGCACTATCTTACAGAAAAACACCCCCTTGCAACAGTAAGCGGCGGCAATAACCAACAGAATCATCACGGCCGCTGAAAACAGTGAAAGTCTCAGACCGGAGGTGGATAATGTTGCATTACGCGTGGATCATCGCTTTCACCGGTACCCTCGTCACAATTCTCGCCCATGGCTTTGGCAGAATGTCCTATTCCGTCATTCTGCCGCCCATGAAAGACGGCCTGATGCTCAACTACACGCAACTCGGGTCCATTGCGACGGGTAACTTCATCGGATATCTGAGCCTTGCCATCATAGGAGGATTTCTCGCCGCCCGCTTCGGGATAAGGCGCGTCGTCTTCGTCTCCCTGCTTGTAATCGGCGTAAGCCTTTTCCTGACAGGCTTTGCCGATTCTTTTTCATTCGCCTTTATCATGAGACTCATCGCGGGACTCGGCAACGGGGGAAGCTACGTTCCCATCATGGCCCTGCCGGCTGCCTGGTTCATAGCGCAAAAGAGGGGTCTTGCCACGGGAATTGTATCGGCGGGAATCGGCACCGGGCTTTTCCTGGCCGGCATCATCCTGCCTCCCATCATATCCGCCTTTGGAAAAGACGGGTGGCGCTACGCCTGGTACTTCCTGGGAATAGCCGTCTTCGTCCTCGCTTTCGTTTGTTATGTTTTCCTGAGAAACAGCCCCTCGGAAAAGGGCCTTTCCCTTTACGGGGGATCAGAAGAGCAAAAAAGCGGCCCGAAAGTGACCCTCTTCTCGGCATTCAAGGATGTCGTGGTGGAATCCGAGATCTGGAAGCTGGGAGTGGTCTATTTCATGTACGGTTTTTCCTATATCATCTATCTCACTTTCTTCGTCGCCTTCCTCACCAAGGAAATGGGGGTGACGCCTATCGCGGCGGGAAGGATATTTGCGGTTCTCGGAATCTTCAGTATCTTTTGCGGGGTCATCTACGGGTGGATATCCGATGTTCTGGGCAGAAGGGCCGGTTCCATGATCGCCTACCTCACCCTTGCCCTCTCATACATCATTTTCGCATTCTGGAAGGACATGACCGGGTTTTACGTATCAGCGGTCATCTTCGGCATAGCCGCCTTCTCAATTCCCACGATCATGGCTGCGGCCTCGGGCGACGCCGTCGGCGGACGCCTGGCCCCGGCCGGCCTCGGCTTCATAACGCTCTTTTTTGGGATAGGACAAGCCCTGGGACCACTGGCAGGAGGCTACATCAAGGACGCCACCGGGACCTTCACGTATGCTTTTCTCCTTTCCGCCGGAGTCTCACTCGTCGGTGCCTTTGGTTCGCTGATCCTCAAGAAGAAGGTCTGACGATATCTTCCGCTTTCGCTTGACACGCCAACACAGCTTTTGCTACTGTTTGGTTGCCTCGTATCGTGATGGCGGGAGATTGAATGGCAACGACCAAAAAGACTGCTCAACAATGGTTTCTTGAAGCGTACCATTGCCATCTCCTCGAGCAATCCATCGACAAGGCCATCAAGGCCTACAGGAAATGCATCCAAATAGACCCCGGCTACACGGATGCATATGTAAACCTTGGACTTATCCATCTCAAGCGGGAGCAGTACGACAAGGCCCTTCAATATTTCGCCCGCGTCGTCCAACTTGAACCCGGGAATATCGAGGCATATATCAATCTCGGCTACGCTTATGAAAAGATGGACCGTTTCGGCAGCGCGAAGCAAATGTACGAACATTCCCTCAAGATCAACCCGCGGCACATGGAGGCCTTCGTCAATCTCGCCAATATTGCGGAGATGCAGGCTGATTACAACGGGGCCATCAACCTGTGGAAAAAGGCCATCGAAGTGGACCCCAACGCCGCACAACCGCATTTCTTTCTCGGAGCCACGTACGATAGGCATGACATGTTCGATGAAGCTATAGAGGAGTACAGGCAGGCCCTCGCGATCGATCCCAATCATCTCAAGGCCCTGTTTAACCTCGGCCGCCTCTACATCCAACAGGGCGAGCCCCGAAAGGCATTCGACGCCTTTGCCCGCATCATCGAACTCAACGGTGACAATACGACTGCCTGGAATTATCTGGGCTACATATACGAAACGCTGGGGAGCGTCGACTACGCGATCTTTGCATACAGCAATTCCCTGATCATAAACAACTACCAGGAAGACGCCCACTACAATCTCGCACGGCTTCAGTATCTGCAATACCGCTCAAATCCCGATCCCGCAATGTTGGACGGGATCAAGGGCAGGCTCCAGTACGTTCTTTCCGTCGACTCCAAACACCGGGAGGCGAAACAATTGCTGGGCATGATCCAACTGCACAAATCGCGGGAGCAAAGAGCAGCCGCAAACTAAAAGACGTGTTTCTCTTTATCCTTCCAGCCTTTTCATGATAACCCCGAGTATCTCGCTCCATACGGAGACGGGATCCACTGTAGGCGAAGCCGTGAGCTGAGGGTTCTTCTCGAGAGTCTGCGCGGCCAGTACCCCGGCAACCTTTCTCTTTTGATCCATCCCCGCGTTTATTGTCTGCTCCGCAATGTGATGAGGTATCTCGATCCTGATTTTGCAGCCGGCGATATATGCAGCATCCGGTTCTGCCTCGACCTGCTCCTCTGGGTGCCCTATCGGCTCCTCCATATGAAGGCTTGCAGTCGTTGCCATTTCCTGGGGTGGCGGTGGCGGAGGTGCTGCCATCACCGGCTTCTGCTGCCAGGGTGGTGGCGATGGAGGTGGTGGCGATGGAGGTGGTGGAGGCGGCGGCGCTGCCATCACGATTATCTCCTCTTCCACTTCCTGAGGCGCAACTACTTCTGCGGGCTCCGCTTCTTCCTTGAAAACCGCTTCTTCCTTGAATTCTTCCTCTTTCCCTAATTCCTGAGCTTCCAGGGACTCCGATTCCTCTTCGACGCCCTCGGGGACAATTTCCTCAATGACAGAAGGCATTTCAGCCGGGCTGACGGTCTCAACAGGTTCAATGGCCGGCGGCGGCTCGGGCCTTTCAGTCACCGGCTCTTGATATCCCCCTGCCAGAATCTCCTCTTCA
>DNYO01000091.1 GCA_003506795.1 Deltaproteobacteria bacterium | reverse complement strand
CCGTTCAATACCTCTTTGTAGCCGGCGACAAGCCTCTCATAACCCATCTTTGGAATGATATTCGTGGAAAAGTCCGTATTGTCGCCGGAAACATCCTTCCCCAAGCGGCCTTCTTCCCGGAGTCTTTCGTAAAGCCGGCTGCCCTTTGGCGCATTGAGCATGCCCACCATGGCGGTAACGATCCTGCTTTCCTGAATGAACCGGACCTGACTTTCGAAGGTTTCAGGAGAGTCGTTGTCGAACCCTACGATAAAGCCCCCTCGAACACGCAGGCCGAGTTGCTGAATCCGTTTCACGCCGGCAAGAAGATCGCGGTTCCTGTTCTGGAATTTGTTGCACTCCTTGAGAGACCTGTCGTCAGGTGTTTCAATGCCGACGAACACGCCCTCGAACCCGGCTTGTATCATCTGTCGTATCAGTTGTTCGTCGTCCGCGAGATCCATCGATGCCTCTGTTGCCAGGTCGAAAGGATACCTTCTCTTTTTCATCCATTCAATCATGGCGGGCAGCACATGCTCTTTGAGTTTCTTTTTGTTGCCTATGAAATTATCGTCAACAAAAAAGATACTGCCCCTCCACCCGGCCCTGTAAAGGGCTTCCAGTTCATTGACTACCTGCTGAGTCGTTTTGCTTCGGGTCTTGCGCCCGTAAAGCGTGGTAATGTCACAAAATTCACAGCTAAATGGACAGCCCCGGGAATATTGAAGATTCATCGAATGATACCTGTTCATCTTAACAAGCCCCCAGAGAGGGGCAGGTGTTTTGTCGAGGTCGGGAAAGGACCCTGAGGAGTAAACGTGTTTGGCCTCCCCTCTGGCAAGGTCTTTCAGGAAAGGGCCAAGGGTAAATTCCGCTTCATTGAGTATCAGGTGATCCACGTGGGGGTATTCTTCCGGGGCTGCGGTAAAGAGAGGGCCTCCGGCCACGGTTTTGACGCCTGCCGCCTTACACCGCTCAATGACCTCCTTCACCGAGTCCTTTTGGACTGCCATGGCCCCGATAAAAACATAATCCGCCCATCGAAGGTGCTTGTCCTTCAAATTGGCGATATTCATGTCGACGAGTCTCTTTTCCCATTCCCCGGGGAGCATTGCGGCTACGGTCAAAAGACCCAGCGGTGGGTGAAGGGCCCTTTTCGATATGAACTTCAAGGCATGCTTGAAACTCCAAAAGGTGTCAGGATATTTGGGGTATACAAAAAGTATCTTCATTCTCTCCTCCCCGTCGGGACCGCAATGTTCGGCCGCTTTACTACAGTGAGATAACGTGCTGATTCCTCAACATGGCCGGCGAGCAGGAGGGTGTTTGTTCCATCCCCCTGCTCGCTATTCGTATTCGTTTTACTGCAGCGCCAGAAAGTGGGCTCTCCTGTTCTTCGCCCAGGCCGCTTCGTTATGCCCGGGATCAAAAGGTTTTTCCTTCCCGTAGCTGACTGTTTCAAGGAGCTTTCCGTCTATACCGAGACCGACGAGGAAATTCTTCGTCGAGTCAGCTCTCTTCTGTCCGAGGACAAGGTTGTACTCTACGGTCCCTCTTTCGTCGCAGTGACCTTCGATCTTGACCTTCTTGCCGCTGTTTTCCCGTGCCTGGAACCAGGCAAGGTTCTCTTTCAGGATCGCCGCATCCGTCTCTCTGATGTTGTACTTGTCGAAATCAAAATTGATGTCCTTCAGGGAGACAGCCACCGGAGCCGCCACGGGAACTTCAACCTTAGTCTCGGGTGGCGCAACCACAGCGGGCGGAGCCGCGGGGGGCGGGGTCTCGCCCTTCATCTGCTGGTAAAAACACCCGCAGCCGCCTAAAGAAAATATTATCAATACTGTGATAAACATTAACGCAAAAGACTTTCTTTTCATGATCCGCTCCTTTCAATGGTGTGTTCTTAAGACCGCCGGGCTCCAGCCTGGATGTCAATCACCTACTTCACGACCAGATTGTTCTTTACCGATTTGACCCCCTTGACGCTCTGTGTTATCTGCACCGCTTTATCGGCGGCCTTTTGAGAATCAACGAAACCGCTCAGCTGGACGACGCCCTTGTAGGTTTCTACACCGATCTGGAACGACTTGAGAAAATCATCCGCCGCAATCAGCGATTTTACCTTCGTTGTGATAACCGAATCGTCGACATATTCGCCAGTGCTCTCCTGTGTGCGTGTCGACGCACAGGCCATGAAGGTGGCAAACAGCGCAATGAGAACAACATAGCCGATAAAGATATTTCTCTTTTTCATAGCTTTCACTCCTCCTTATATGTTTGTCTTTTTTTTAAAGAGTCAATCGCGGAACTCTTTCTCCTCAACGTATCCTCGCCAGGCTTCTCCAAATTACTTTTCCTTCTTAAAGGGTTCTTTGATAACGACCTTCACGCCCGCGATCGTGCCGGTCACAGCCTTGCGAACCGCCGAGGCCGTGTCTTCACCAACTGTCCTGGCCGCCTCAACGGCCCCCGTTGCTGCCGCCGAAGCCGCCTCTCCTGCCGATAATCCGATCTCCTTTGCCGCCTCGATTGCTCCGATCACGGCATTTTTTGCTATGGCGGCCAGGTCTCCGCCGAATTGCGAAGCCTCGAGCACCAAACCTTTTGAAGTATCTTTGATCACCGCGGTAAGTTGACCGCTGGTTTCAGCCACTCCACCAATAGCGCCCTTGACGGCGTTTTTGGCGGCTATGCCCGCGTCGGCCCCAGCTTCAGAAATCGCGCGGATAGCACCACGCGCAGCTTCTGCCGCAACTTCCTCCGATGACACGGCGATATCCCTTGTCCCTTTTATGGCTCCCACGATGGCACTTTTGGTTACAGACTCCACGTCGCCGCCGATCTCTGCGGTTGCCTTTACTGCTTCGCGAACAGTATCCCGGATGACATCGGTGGTAACGGAGCCCACCTCATGGACCCCCTTGATAGCTCCGATTATCGAATTCTTGGTAACTGTGGTGAGATCTGCCCCAATCGTTCCTGCCGCTTTAATGACTATCGATGTTGCCCCAACGACAACTGAACTGGCTGCGGTCTGAACATCCTTTACCCCTTCCAGCGCTTTTACTATAGTGGCGCTTACGACATCGACGATTCCCACCGCGACTTCCCTGGTACCTTTCAAAACCCCGGTTACACCGTCTTTAATTGCCTCACCGATATTCTTTTCCATGACTGCACCTCCTGTGTCTAAAAACTTTTTACAGCTGCTCTTTCAAGGCTTCGCCTTATCCATAAACATTTTTACAAGATCGATGGGAAGCGGAAACACAATGGTGGAGTTCTTCTCCATTGATATTTCAATTAGAGTCTGCAGATAGCGGAGCTGAAGCGCCATGGGATTCTTGGAAAGGATTTCCGACGCATCAGAGAGCTTTGTGGAAGCCTGAAATTCTCCTTCAGCACTGATGATCTTAGCTCTTCTTTCCCGCTCGGCTTCAGCCTGTCTTGAAATAGCGCGCTGCATTTCCTGGGGAAGATCGACATTCTTAACCTCCACGTTCGATACCTTGATACCCCACGATTCGGTATGGGTATCCAGTATCTCCTGGAGCCTCTCATTGATCTTTTCCCGGTGAGAGAGAAGATCGTCAAGTTCTGCCTGGCCCAGCACGCTCCGCAAGGTTGTTTGAGAGAGCTGGCTCGTTGCATAAAGGTAATTTTCCACATCGATGATCGCCCTTAATGAATCGATCACTCTGAAGAAAACGACGGCATTTACCTTAATGGTTACGTTATCTTTTGTGATCACGTCCTGTGGAGGGATATCAAGCACCACAGTTCTGAGGCTTACCTTGACCATCCTGTCCACTACGGGGATGAGGAGGATCAATCCCGGTCCTTTGGGTGTGCCAAGAACCCTTCCAAGCCTGAAGATAACGCCTCTTTCGTATTCCTTTAAGATCCTTATTGCACTAGCGAGAAAGAAAATAATTACCACCACTACGAACAGATAAACCGGGATCATGTGCAACCTCCTGTTTCCCTGGTTTTCCAGGGATGATTCTATGAGCTCCGGTGATGGGCGCCCGTTAAGTCTCCTTCCATTTCTCCCGGACTGAAGACAGTATAGAATGTCATGTCATAGGGTCTCTCGAGAAGATTCAGCGCCCCCCGGAGTATTCTGAAACGCTCCGACTCGAGGTGTTTTTTAAGGTCTTCCAGGGTGTCCCATTCTCCAAGAAGGCAGAGTTCATTTTCATCTTCAATGCTCTGGCAAAAATCGTAACGCTCGCACCCGCTCTCCGTCCTTATGGAGACAATCAGCGAAGCGATTGCTTGTGACAGTTCCATGCGCTTCTCGGGAATGACTTTCATCCGTATGATAAGTAGAGTCATGTTGATGATGATTGCAAACCGCCTGCCAACGGGCTGACAATTATCAAATACTTTGGATCATTCTGAAACAACAAGGGGTTAGATCAACGGGAAGGAATGATATAAATCTGTGGTGCGACCGGTTTGCCCTCAATATCTGGTGGAGCCTCAACATGTTGAGGGAAGCTTTGAGGAATCAGGACAGTTTAATCCGGCTCTCCGATCTCCGGCCGGGATATCCCGAGCTTATGCATCCTCGCCCTTAAGGTGCTCGGATGGATGCCCAGGATAGCTGCGGCCCCGTCCTTTCCCTCGATGCGCCATCGAGTTTCTGAAAGGGTTTTCACGATTTGATTTCGCTCCGTCTCTTCCAGAGTTTTCACGGTGGACGAAAATGGAAGGCATGAAATCTCCAGTTTATCGGCGAGCAGCAAGGCCGGTCCGGGGCACAGGATTGCGGCCCGTTCAATGACATTTTCCAGCTCCCGGACGTTCCCGGGCCACGGGTAACTCTGTAGTGCCTTCATTGTTTCCTTCTGAATCGACGTGATCTGTTTGCCCAATTTCTTGGAATATCGCTCGACGAAGGCATGGGCCAACAACGGGATGTCTTCTGTCCGCTGCCGCAGCGGAGGGACTGTGATGGGGAAGACATTGAGCCGATAGTAAAGGTCCTGCCGAAACCGGCCCTTGCGGACCTCCTCCTCGAGGTTTCGGTTGGTCGTAGCTATGATCCGCACATCGACTTTGATGGTATGCGATGACCCGAGGCGCTCAAACTCGTTATGCTGGATCACCCGGAGCAATTTGGCCTGCATCTCTGGCGGCAGTTCCCCTATCTCGTCCAGGCAAAGCGTGGAACCATTGGCGAGCTCGAACCGGCCCACCTGCCGGGAATCGGCTCCGGTAAATGCCCCCTTCTCCCGGCCGAATAGTTCGCTCTCCATCAAATTGGCCGGCAGGGCAGCACAGTTGACGGTGATCAGCGGACGCGCCTTGCGGGGGCTCATCTGGTGGATGGCGGCGGCAATCAACTCCTTCCCTGTACCGGTTTCACCCAGGACGAGAACTGTTGTGTTCGCCGGGGCGACCTGCTCTGCCCGATAAAGGACATACTTGAGACCATCGCTTTGCCCGAGAATGTGCCCGAACTGATGTCTCATTTTGATCTCTTGACGGAAATAGATATTCTCGGCCTCGAGTTGGTCTTTCAAGGTTTTGATCTCGGAAAGAGCCGTCCGAACTTCAGCCGTCCGTTCCCTTACCCTCACCTCCAGTTCCTCGCGCACGCTGCGAAGCTCTGCCTCGACCACTTTTCTGTCGGTAATGTTGCGGATATTGCACTGGATGACGTTACGATGGTTGACCTGATAGACATTGCTGACAAATTCCACGGCGATCTCCCGCCCGTCTTTTGCTTTCAGAGGGATGTCTTCGTAACGGACGTAACCATCGCGCTTAAGTTTCCTGAAAGCCGCTTTGCTTGTCTTGATATCATTGAACGCGCCCATTTCCCAGAGTTGCTTTCCCATGAACTCTTCATGAGAATATCCCAGCATATCTGCCAGGAAGGGGTTTACGTCGGTTATCTCACCCGTGTCTGCATCGAGGATTAAGATGCCGTCCTGGGCCGTTTCGAAGAGTCTCCGGTAGCGCGTTTCAGAAAACTTCAAGCCCGTTTCAGCCTGCTTACGTTCACGCGCTATCTCTTCCAGTTCGGCAATGCGCTGCCGCATTGCCTCCAGCTCACTCATGGGTTGTCCCTTCATTCTATCCCGTTCTTTCATTGCCGTCCCCAAAGGCCAAACAAAAATCGTACGCGATATTTTGCCGGTCCGATAAGGGCCGGGACCTACAACAATGATGAGGAAATACCAGTAGAAGCCATCCCGTCCCTTATTTAGCCATTATAAGGGCTGAACCCTTTAATGTCAACCCTTTGCAAAGACATCACCGCTCCTGAATGATCGCTATTCCAAGAGAAAATTGCCTTTATGTTCTCGGAGAAGATCGACAAAATCGAAAGAAAATATCCAGGCTGGACATACTGATCGGGGTCGGGCAATTACGTAATCGGGGTTCAAATTCTTATCATTATGCAATGAACAAACTATCGACCAACATCCGAACTCCAGGATGTTTTAAAAATAAATCTGCCTTATCCACTTAAGGAAGGATTTCGCGGATGTCTGTCCAGCACCTCGCGGATCTTCCGGAGAAGTTCATCGAGCAACAGCGGTTTGGCAATGAAGTCGAACTCCTTGTCCTCGATCCCCTTATTGAGGACGATATCCTTCGTGTACCCGCTCGTAAAGAGAACCTTTATACGGGGATTGATCCTGTGTATCTCTTCGTAGACCTCACGGCCGTTCTTTTTCGGCATCACGGAATCGACAATGATGAGGTCTATGCCCCCGTGTAGGTTGAATTTGTTTATCGCATCTTCGCCGTCTATCGCTTCGATGATCCTGTAGCCGTATTCGCTGAGCGCTTCCCGCATGAATCGCCTCACTTCTTCGTTGTCTTCCGCGATCAGGATCGTTTCATTTCCTGTTGTCACAGGAAATATCGCATTCTCTTCATGATCCGCTCTCGCTTTCACCGCGGGGAGATAGATACGGAAGGCAGTGCCCCGGTTCAGTTCGCTGTATACGGTAATGTACCCCTCGTGTTGTTTCACGATGCTATAGACAATGGCAAGGCCGAGTCCCGTTCCTTTGCCGGTCTCTTTAGTTGTGAAGAAGGGGTCGAAGATCTTCCCCTGCGTTGCCTCATCCATACCCTCACCCGTATCTAAGATGGTTATCACCACGTACCTCCCCGGCTTCCCGAACCCGTGAGCCCTGGTGAACCTGCTGTCCATGTCGGCGATACCCGTCTTTACGATGAGCGTGCCCCCTTTCGGCATGGAATCCCTCGCGTTCGTAACGAGGTTGAAGAGGATCTGGTCGATCTGCGACCTGTCGGCCATGACAACGGTATCTTCCTTTGCAAGGGATGTGCGCAGTTCGATATCCTCTGTCAGGAGCCTCTTGAGCAATTTCTTTGTCGATTCTATTGTAGTGTTCATATCAAGCGGCGCAAGCGTGACGGGTTGCTGCCTGGAGAAAGCCAACAGGCTCCGGGTAAGATCGGCGGCCTTCCGGGAAGCCGACAGGACCTGGTCCACATAGGGCCGCAAGGGGCTGTCCTTGTCCATCTTCACCTGCATGAGGGAGGCGTATCCCATCAGGGCAGAAAGAATATTGTTGAAGTCGTGGGCGACACCGCCCGTCAGGGTGCCTATGGATTCCATCTTCTGGGCCTGGCGAAGGTGTGATTCGAGACGGCGCAGTTCGGTGATGTCCTCGCAGGTCATCAGATAATCACCTGAGGCCAGCACGGAAGGGGTGAACCTCATGATCGCCTGGGTTCCATCCTTGCACGTAACGGTGAAGACCTTCTGTTTCTGTGCGCCGGGACCCGCATCACTGAAGTCCTTGAGCCAGGCCGATACGGCCCCCCGCCTGTATTCGGTGTCAGGATAGGCCTTTTTGAACCATGTTCTGCCATCAGGGATATCGGACAGGTCATACCCCAACAGGTCTGTAAATTTCGGGTTGATATAGGTAAAACAACCCGCCTTGTTAAGAAGCACCATGCCGAAGGGCGCGTTGTCGGACAGGGTTTTCAACTTCTCCCTTTCAAGCAGGATCTCGTCCTCCGCCTGCTTGCGGTCGGTGATGTCGCTAATGAAGACCAGTACAGCCGGCCTGTGCTCCCATTGTATCGTGACCGAATCCAATTCTACCCATCGGATGTTTCCGCCGCTGGTTAATATCCGGAAGTCATACCTGGTCGCGAATTTCTCTCCCGTCACCCGCCTCATGTGGCGTTCCATCACCATATTACGATCGTCGGGGTGGATGAAATGTGTGAAGGGCAGCGTGGTGAGATCATGTTGTGAGTGGCCTAAAATCTCCACGCCCATAGGATTTACAAACTTGAGCATACCGTCCTGCGCGACAAAGACACCCTTACTGACGCCTTCCACAAGCTGACGATACCTTTCCTCGCTCTCTTTGAGGGCCTTTTCGATCTCACGGCGTTCGACTTCCGATTGTTCCAGTTCTTTGATTCTTTGCTTTAAGGCGAGTATCTCGTCGGGCGGTTCTTGATGTGTTCCGTACGGATCTTTCATCTGGTCTCCCTATCGTGATAAAGAGTGCCGATGTATCAAGACATTTCCCATACTATAGCAAACATACATGTAAAATCCGCTCCAACTCGAACACCAATTCCGATTTTAGTCGAACACCAATTCCGGTAATAACCGAACGGTAATTCCGATTTTCCTCGAACACTTTTCTTCCGCAATCGGAATCAGTGTTCGGTTAAAATCGGAAACTCTTCTCAACTCTGCCCCACGTGCTACACTGCCCACTTCACCACATTATGGGAGGGCAGATGAAAAAGAAAGGGAGGAGGATACCCGTGAGGAAACTGAAAGAGGCGGCACGATTGTTACTGGAATTTAAACTGGGTGTGCGTGCCATTGCCAGGGCGTGCGACATCTCGACGTCCACCGCCCATATGTATGTCGAGAAATTGCGAGAACTCGGCGTTCCCTATGCAGAGATAGCTGTCATGGGGGATGAGGAACTGGAGAAACTCCTTTTCCCCGACGAGAAGAAAGTCCCGGGGAAACCGCTGCCGGACTTTGTCTATCTGTCAAAAGAGATGACGAAGAAAGGGGTCACGCTGTCGCTCCTGCACGAAGAGTACAAGAAGGAGAATCCTGACGGATACGAGCAGAGCCGCTTTTATGAACTCTATGCCCAATGGAGAAAGAAGGCGGACTCCGTCATGCGCTTTACCCACAAGGCGGGAGAGAAGATGTTCATCGACTTCTCCGGCGACAGGCCGCGCTACCAGGACCCGGCAACAGGAAAGATCATAGATGCCGACCTCTTCATCTGTGTCCTCGGAGCAAGCTCGTACCTTTTTGCCCGGGCCACTCCCGATCAAACAACCGGGAGCTTCATCGATTGCACCATCCGCGCCTTCGAGTTCTATGGCGGCTCGACCGAATATCTCGTACCCGACAATGCACGTTCAGTCGTCACCCATCCGTCCTACTATGAGCCCGATATCAACAGGGCCTTTGCGGCCATGGCAGAGCACTACCATGTCGCTGTCCTGCCGACGAGGGTCCGCAGGCCCAGGGACAAGGCGAAAGTGGAAAACGGTGTCCTTCAGGCCCAGAGGCGCATCCTGGCAAAACTTCGAAACAGGACTGTCTTCAGCTTACGGGAATTGAATGACGCCATTATAGAGGAGACAAAGGCACTCAACGAGCGTCCTATGGCGGGCATCAACAAGTCCCGCTATGACCTTTTTCTCGAGATCGATAGACCGGCCCTGAAACCGCTGCCCCTTGAACGCTACACCATGACCTCCTGGAAAAAAGCGACGGTCCATATCGATTACCATGTGGATGTGACCAAGACACACTACAGCGTCCCCTACACGCTCCATGGAGAAAAGGTGGATATCAGCTACACCTCGTCCATCGTCGAGATCTACCACCGGGGCAGACGCGTCGCGTCTCACATGAGAGTCGACAAACCGGGCGCCTTCATCACGGATAAACGCCACATGCCCCACGAGCACCGGCGGTATCTCGAGTGGACGCCCGAGCGCATCAAGTCGTGGGGAGAGAAGATAGGGCCAAAGACGCGGCAGCTCATGGAGGCGATCATGCAGCACAGGGAACATGCCGAGCACGGGTATCGCAGCTGCCTGGGGCTCATTCGCCTTGCCAGGCTCTATCCTCCCGAGCGGATGGAACAGGCCTGCCGCCGGGCGCTCGATCTTCAGGCATACAACTACAAAAGCGTGAAATCCCTCCTTGAGCGGGGACTGGAGAATGTATCGTCCGATGGGCAGCAGACGATAATCCCTCTTCATGCGAACGTGAGAGGACAAAGCTATTACACGGAGGCGGACCATGATTGAGGCAACGATCGAAAAGCTTTTTCTCATGAAGCTCTTTGGAATGACAGAAGGCCTGAAGGAGCAGATGAACAACCCGCAGTACAACGATCTCAGCTTTGAGGAAAGGCTGGGCGTCCTCGTTGATAAAGAGACACTGTACCGGGAAAACCGCCGGCTGAAGACTCTGGCCTCCAAGGCCCACTTCCGCTATCCGTCGGCCTGCTTTGAAAATATCGACTTCCGGGCACGAAGGGGCATGACAAAAGACGGGTTCTTCCGTCTCTGTCAGAATGACTGGATCAGAAGCCACCACAACCTGATCATCATCGGCCCGACAGGGGTCGGAAAGACGTTTATTACCTGCGCCCTCGGAACGAGCGCCATCCGCAGCGGCATCAGCGCCCTCTATGTCCGTATGCCGAGGCTCGTTCAGGAACTGAAAGTGGCACGAGCCGATGGGAGCTATATCAAGCTGCTCCAGAGACTGCAAAGAATGAAACTGCTTATCATTGATGATTGGGGACTCAATCCCTTTACAGACGAGACACGAAGAGACCTTTTAGAGATCCTGGAAGATCGCCACCAGGTGCGATCAACCATCATTGCAAGCCAGCTTCCCATCGACATGTGGCACGGCGTGATCGGGGATCCAACCCTTGCCGACGCCATTTGCGACCGGGTGATCCACAATGCACACAAGATCATACTGTCGGGAGAATCGATGAGAAAGACGCATGCGGGATTGACATGAATCGAACACTTTTATAGAGTAAGGTTGGCTGATGGAGAAGAACTAAAACACCGTTCGGATAAAACCGGAATTAATGTTCGAGTAGAGCGGAATGGACACATACAGATAAATCCAACCTGTATTTATCCTGACTGATACACTGTTTTTACCAATCATACGTAAAAGAGATAACAATGTGCCTGATTATTTCATCGACGATCTTCGTCGAAAATTAAGAGAAAACCCCAGGTTTAGTTCGCCTCTTTCCGTCTGAAAGCTGCGATGAAACTACCTGGGACCATCTGCATTGCATCCTTGGTTGTCGAAGATTCTCATTATCAAATGATTACCAGAAAAACCAATGAAACTATTGAAGGGCGGAGTTTTCTCCATTGTGCGAGGTCCGCGGGGGCCTCATTCTCCGGTCAGCCACGCTACGGATCACACCTGTTAACCGCTTTCGGGTCCCGTGCTCCTCCGCTACCGGCTGCCCGGAGGCCCCCCGCTCGATGGATTGGTGAAGGCTTTGATGGAAAGTGCGAAAAATTTTTGACACTATCGAATCATTTTGCATTGACTTCCGTCGCCATGGCTCAATTGTGCGAAAGATTTTGACAGTATCTGAGAAAGAAGGGAGAGTCACAATTTCGGTTACACCTACAAAGCAATATCGCGCCCTCGAGGGAGGAGGGTATCGATTACGGAAAGAAGTCTACGCGGAATACAAACGTAACGAACCCGCACGCTTCATTTTGATGCGCTTGTCAATTCCTCCTTATGCGTCTATCGCGCACCGGATTGCTTGCGCTAATTCATGTCTGGTAAAGGGCTTCATGATGAATTCTTTGATCCCTGCTTCTTTCGCCTTCTCCCGAGAAGCGGTCGCGCTGTATCCGGTACAGAGAATTATAGGAACATCGGGTCGTATCTTGAGAAGCTTTTTGGCAAGCCGCATTCCAGACATTGCAGGCATGGCCTGATCCGTGATGACAAGATCAAAGCCGGAAGGATCCGAAGAAAATATCTTCACTGCCTCAGCGGGATCGGTGGTAGCCGTCACACGGTAGCCGAGTCGTTCAAGGGTGCCCTGACCCCATGCCACGATCATCTCCTCATCATCGACAAAAAGTATGCTTTCGGTCCCCGTGCTGACCCCTTGAGCCAACCTCTGATCTTTTTTCGGTTTCGTGCCTGCCTTGGGCAGAAAGACCCGAAAGGTCGAGCCCATTCCGGGTTCACTCTCGACGGTGATTGTTCCCTGCAGATCATTTACAATCCCATACACCACGGAGAGGCCCATGCCTGTACCCATGCCAGTGCCCCGTGTGGTAAAGAAAGGCTCAAAGATCCGTTTCATGACGTTAGGGGCCATGCCGGTACCTGTATCCCTCACTATAACCTGAACATACTCCCCGGGTTTTACATCCTCTGCGAATACGGGCGAATCCGGCGTTATATCGATATCGGCGAGGCTGATCTCCAAAACACCGCCTTTCTCTTCCATCGCCAGAGAGGCATTGGTCGCCAGGTTCATGAGTAACTGCTGGATCTCTGTCGGGTCTGCGAGAACGGTGTCCGAGCTGGCGGTTGTAGAGAGTTTTATCTCAATGGTAACAGGAATGGATGCCCTCAGGAACCGCACCGTCTCTGTAACAAGGGGAGATAGGGCTACAGAGTTTCTCGCATAACCGGCCATACTACTGAAAGTAAGGATCTGTCTCACAAGGTCCCGCCCCCTCATCGCTGCCTTGAGAACGTTTTTGAGGTAATTCTGCACCGGGGGACGATCGTCGACATCATCAACCGCCATCTCGGTGAACCCAATGACGGCCGCAAGGAGGTTGTTGAAGTCGTGGGCAATGCCTCCTGCAAGTGTGCCTATNNACCCTCTTCATCGTGCAACGTCTTGATAGTCCAGGAAACCCGTATCCTTTCCCCGCTTCGCCGCGTATTATCCAGTTCACGCAACCGGTAACGCTCGGGATGCTCCGCCATAGAAGCGAGGAGATCCGTCACGTTGAGGCCGGCCACATCCTCCCTGGCCACTATCGTTCCCACCACGCCCTGTGCCCATAGCTCCTCGGGGGAATAACCAAAAAAATCGCGTCCGTAATCGTTCAGAAAAACCACGCGCCCCTCGCTATCGAGGCGAACAATTATGCCCTGCACGCTCTCTACCAGCGCCCGGTACTTCTCCTCGCTTTCCCGCAGCGCCTCAAGTGCCTCGTTGCGTTCGGTGATGTCGATCACGGCACTACGGACCGTGGCCTCTTCGCCGTCAAACGGTTCAACGGGAATACTCTCCACGCGGCCCCAGAAGAAGGTTCCGTCATGCTTTCTCAACCGAAGTTCACAAGATAAATTTTCGCTGCCGAGCGCCACGCCTGACAGATATCGAACATATTTGTCTTCGTAATCGGGGTGAACATAGTGCTGAAACGGAGTACCGGCGAGTTTTTGCCCCGGTACGCCCAATAATGCCGCGGCTGTGAGATTTGCCTCCTCTATCACGCCTTTTGCGTTGAAGGTCAGGTAGGCTACGGGAGCATTGTCATAAAGGTCTGTGAGCCTTCGCCTGTGCTTCTGTAAGCTCTCCTGGGCCGTCCTGAGCTCCTCATTTTGTGCCAACAACTCTCCCTGATGGAGCCGGAGGTCCTCGAGGAGCCTTTCGGTCTCTTCTACGAAGAGTCCATCTGCCGTACCGGGGTTTTCGAGAAGAGACCTCAGTCTCTCGTAGGATTTATCCATGGCGATATCTCTCCGTAATCTTCCGTGGCTCTGCCGCGCGTCATCTTGTGTTAGGCACTAATCTCATTAATCTCCTGTGATGGGGGGTCCGTGACGTTCTCCATGGCCAGCAGGATAAGGGGCCGGCCTCCAGTACTTATTGCCACTATTTTCCGGGCATTAAGAAGGAGGGTACGCAACCCGATCGAAGGAAAGTCGGCCTCGACCTTGAAATCCTCGAAGACCTGGCCGGTCTCCAGCACATCGGACAGTAGTTTCGTGAGGATGGGAATGTTCCATTCGTGCCCCCCGAGGTTCCTGATCATCAGCCCCTGGGTGTCTTCGCGCCGGACCTGGAAAAGTTCGAGGAACGCGTTATTTGCCATGACTACCTTGAAGCTTTCGTCAAGGACGAGGAGGGGTTCGCGCACCGTCTGCACGACATTTTCAAAAAACATCTCCCGTTCACCTGCTGCGCACTTCGATTCCGTAATGTCAACAAAGGTCATGACGACCCCGTCGATCACCTTATCCAGCGATTGGTACGGCACTATCCGCATGCTGAACCACGCGTCGTCCTTCGTCTTTACCTCAGTTTCAAAGCGGCTTAGTCGGTCCATCACGTCCCGCGCATGTTCCGAGAGGGGTGGATAGTCGATCTTCAATGTCACATCGTCTATGGGCCGGCCCACATCCGTGGGGATGAGGCTGACGACCCTGGTGGCAGAGGCATTGAACCGCTTCACGTGAAAATCCCTGCCAAGAAAGATCGTCGCTATCTCCGTGGTGTCGAGGAGATTCTTAATATCGCTCTCGCTTTGGGAAAGCTGCTCCATCTTCGATCTGAGCTCCGCGTTGACGGTGACTAGCTCCTCGTTTAAAGACTGGAGCTCCTCTCTCGAGGTCTCGAGTTCCTCATTGGTCGAGTGAAGTTCCTCATTGCTGGACTGGAGCTCCTCGTTCGCCGACTTCAATTCTTCGTTCGCGGCCTGCGCCTTTTCGGCTAACGCCTGCAGGCTTTCCCTCGTGTAGATGAGTTCGTTCTCGAGCTCCAGCACGCGATCCTCATCGATCTTTTTTCCTTCGGACTGATCTCCTGTGGTGGCCGCTCTTGCTTTGGGTACCCCCTGAAAGGTGAACAGGAAGAGAATACCCTCGTCTTCGGCCCGGGGCAAGGGCACGACGGTGAGATCGATCATCTCACTGCCGCCATTCACCTTGACGCGGACATTTCGATAGACGGCTTTCCTTTGATGGCTGGCGGCGGCCATAAGGGCCGAGCGCATGGAAAACCGCAGGCCCTCGCGTGCCATCTGCTCTATGTTGAGCGCGGGGAGCCCCGGTGAGGGAGTGAGATACTTTGTCGTATCGCCGTAGATGTAAAGAATATCTCCCTTGACGTCGACGATAATCGCGGGAGGGGCGAACGCTGACAGAAGCGCAGAATGCACGAACGCCTCAAGATCGTTGTCTTTGGCGGGCCCGGAAACGTGATCCTTCGCCTGTGTCCGATCTGTCGGCCAGAACGTGAATCCCTCGCGCAGAAGAGCTTCCTTGCCCTTTGCCGGCTTCGCCTGAAAGAACTTCCATTTGCTGTCAACCGCCCCGAAGAGGTCCGTCCGGGCGCCTATGCTCTCGGAAGAACCGAGAAAGAGGATACCCCCGGGGTTAAGGCTATAATGGAAAAGACTGACGACCTTTTTCTGAAGATCAGGTTCCATGTAGATGAGCACGTTACGACAGCTTACGAGGTCAATTTTTGTGAAGGGGGGGTCCCCCGCCAGGTCCTGCAGCGCAAACACGATCCTTTCCCGTATGTCTTTCCTGACCCGGTAGCCATTTTCCTCCATGACGAAGAACTTTGCAAGGCGGCCATCGGATACGTCCAGGGCGATATTTGAAGGGAAGAAGGCGATGCGGGCCTTGCTTATCGAAACCTCATCCATATCGGTGGCGAAGATCTGGAATCTGTACTCCCGATCCGTCTCCTCGGTGAACTCCAGTATTGCCATGGCAATGGAATAGGCCTCCTCCCCGGTGGCGCACCCCGGCACCCACACGCGTATGGTGTAGTCGTCGGGCTTGTCACGAAGAAGCTCCGGGAGAGCTGTCTTCTTGAGAGCGTCGAAAGCCTCCGGGTCGCGGAAGAAGCTCGTCACATTGATAAGCAGCTCCTTGAAAAGCAGTTCTGCTTCGTCCGGCTGTTCCCGAAGATAGCGAATGTAGCCCGCAGAATCTTTGATATTGCGAATATTCATCCGTCGCCGGATCCTGCGGCCCACGGTACTCTTCTTGTAGAGAGAGAAGTCATGCCCCGTCTTCGACCTCAGCACCGTGAGTATCTTCTGGATAACGTCGGGCGTTGTTTCATCCAAGGGTTCCTCTTCTCGTGCAATATGCCGTTCGAGGAGAACCATTAGCTGCCGGGCGATGTCTTCCACGGGCAATACATAGTCGGCAAGGCCCGTCTGTATAGCGCTTCTCGGCATTCCGTCATATTTGGCATCGTCAGGGTCCTGCACAAACACCATACCGCCCGAAGCTTGCAAGGCCCTGAGGCCCAATGTCCCATCTGTGCCCGTGCCCGACAGGATAACGACGACGGCCGAACTCCCCCGGTCTTCGGCAAGGGAACGTAGAAAAGTGTCGATCGGCATCCTCACGCCCGGCGGCTTCTCTTGTTCTTTGAGCTGAAATTTGCCCTGAATGATAGAAAGATACCTGTTGGGCGGGATCATGTAGACGTGGTTCGGCTCCGGAGCAGTGCCGTCCGTAACCTCATGGACCTGCATCGTGGTAAATCGCCCGATCAGCTCGGACATCATACTGGGATGTTTGGGGTCGAGATGGGAGACCACCGCAAAAGCAGCTCCGGTGGTAGGCGGCACTATCTTGAAGAACCCCTCTAAGGCCTCAAGCCCGCCGGCCGATGCTCCCAGGGCTACAACCGGAAAAGGCTGCTGGCCAGCATGCGGGTTCTGCACCAGGGTGTCGCCCTTGGCATGGACCTGCCTTTGCTTCTTTAAATCAGCTCCCTTCTTCTTTGGCGGTTTGCCTGGCATCCGTAACCTCCTGTAATGCCCCGCGGTTAAGCCCACAGGCCCTCGCGGAAGAACTATTTATTATAACACCTACCGCTTGCAAATCAATGGAGATCAGAACCTAAGATGCCTGCTTCCTGTGAGGGGGAGGAAACGTCGATAGTGGCTAGAGTGTTGCAAATTTATCTATGTCTTTAGTTATATATAGAGTTATCGATTGCCATGGGAAATACATAGAATTTTAAATTCTATTACTCCGAGGATTTCAGGAAGAAACCATCAGGCTCAAAATGAAAACAGACTGCTGATGGCAGCCGTTAGCGGAAGGTCACGGGAGACCGATGCGTCTGACTGCACCGACTTGATGATCCTGCTATCTTATCTCTGCGGACTTCCAGTTCACAGTGTTGCGCCCGCCTCTGTCCGCAATGAGCATCGAGCGATCCGAAAGTACGTAACGGGTGTGATCCGTAGCGTGGCTGCACGGCAAAGAGACCCCACGCGGACCTCCCGCACCGAGACAAACTTAAGAAATAGAGCCCTGCACCAACAACACTCTTTTGTTTCTAATTCCCGACAGATCGTTGACCAACTGTCATCCCGGCGGAGAACGGATCCTGAGGTTTTTTTAATCCCCACGTTTTTCCT
>DNYO01000346.1 GCA_003506795.1 Deltaproteobacteria bacterium | reverse complement strand
CTTCCGTATTTGTCTTTCCCAAAGTCGCGTATGATCAGTTGTCCCTTGGCGGGGTCCGTAAGCCAGGTGACGTATGCCATCGCGGCTTTTGCGTTTACGCGGGGGAACTTCTTCGGGTTCATGGGGATGAGGGTTATGAAGTTGAGAAGGGCTTCGTCCTTCTCAACGAGTACTACCAGCTTGATATCTTTCTGCAACCCGAGAAAGGTGGCCCTGTCGATGAAGGTGTAGACGCCGCGCCTATCGGCCTCGCGCAATGTCGGCACGTTTCCTTCCGATCCTTTTTCGTAGATTACATACCAGCTGCCGGCAGGTTTCATACCGGCTTTCTCCCAGATAAGAAGCTCGGCTACATGCGTTCCCGACTTGTCTCCGCGGGTGAGGAACGGTGCCTTCTTGTCTGCGATTGTTTTCAAAGCGTCCCCGGCTTTCTTCGTTCCTTTGATGCCGGCGGGATCGGCGGGCGGTCCCACGATGACGAAATCGTTGTACATAAGATCGATCCTTTCCGTCCCGTAGCCTTCAGCGACGAATTTTTCCTCAAGTGATTTCGCGTGCACCATGACGAGGTCGACAGCTCCCTTCTTTGCAATACCAAGGGTCGCTCCCGTTCCGGCGCCGACATGGCGGACGCGGATACCCGTGTCCTTTTCGAAATGATCTTCAAGAACGCTGACGATCCCCGAATCGATGGGGCCTATAGTGCTGGCCATAAAGACAAAATCATCCCCGGCGGCCGGAAGCAGTACGGGGAGAATCAGAAAGACGATGAAACAGAAGAGAATATTTACCTTTTTCATAAAAACCTCCCTTGCATGTACGTTGACTATACGAAAAACAAGCCTAATTATACCACATAATGCCCTGCAGACTAAAAGGATAACCAGAAGACGGGTGATGGGTAATAGGTTATGGGTTATGGGAAAAGATTTAATGTATTTCCTATGACCTATCACCCATTACCCGTCTTCATCGCTATTCCTGAGATGTGGCACAATCCATTCATGAGAGGGCGCAGCGGGCGAAGATCACACCCGCTTCCCGGCTAAGTCCCGAGACCTGGCTGAAGATCCGGTGGATCAACCCGCTTGCAACGACGGCGGCTTCAATTGCAATGGTGTTTCTGAGCCCTTTTATGGCTGTTTGTTTCTTTGTCGCCGGCCTCGTACTTCAAATCATGGCTTCGGGTAACTCACCGGGCCCGGTCTTCGCGCGCAGGCGGGGAGAAGCCGCCATTTTCCTGGGAAAGGACCACTATGGTCTACCGGTAATGCTTCCGATCCCGGAGATCACCCGCCATGGGATGCTCATCGGTACCACCGGTTCAGGCAAGACAACGGCCATCAGGAGCATCGCGGACTCCATCATGAGACTCGGCGGAGGGTTCTGTTTCATCGACGGCAAATCGGATGTCACCGATACCTACGAGGTGCTCTATGAGATTATCGAGGCGTGCGATCGCGTGGAAGACCTTCTCGTCCTCAACTTTCTCAATCCCGCTCAGTCGCATACTTTCAATTTCATGACCCACGGTGACGCCGATTTTCTTGCCGAAATCATGACAGGTTTCCTAAAGCAGGCCGAGGGAGATCAGGTTTACTGGCAGGAGAGAGGCAAGATTCTCATGAAGGCGGTTCTCACGCAGCTTGTGTACCGCAGGGACCACCCGGAGGTATTCGGTGAATTTGTTCTCACACCCGCACAGGTGCGCAGGCACCTTTCTTTCGATGAGGTCCTCGCGCTGGAGGCGGACGAAAGGTACCCCATGTACGACGACGGTCAGCCGGTGAAGGCACGCCTGAGGGGGTTATTGGGCGACCTGCCCGGCTGGGAGGAATATCGCAACAAGGGCCAGGGCAGGATGTCGCCGGCAGCCGGGGAGGCGCTGAGACAATACGGGTTCTTCGTTCAGCAGTGGGGTGCCCCGCTCGATCTTCTTGCCGGGACCTTCAACCGGATCTTCGATACTGATGCACCGGAAATCGATATGGTCGATGTGGTGTCCAATAGCCGCATCCTTGTCGTCCTCCTGCCCTCTCTGTCATATTCGATATCTACCCTCCAAGCCCTGGGGAGACTCACCCTCAATGCCTTCAAAATCGCATTGACGACGGCACTCGGCACAAAGGTCGAGGGTAATTATGAAGAGATACGGCGCGAGGTCCGCCGGCGAAGACCGTCAGTCCCCTTTACCCTTATTGCGGATGAGTACGGGTCTTACGCCGTGGAAGGGTTCGATACCGTTCTGGCACAGGGCCGTTCGCTGGGCTTTGGCGTCATCATATCCGTTCAGGAGCTCGCCTCGCTCTTCAAGGCATCCGAGACGGATGCGAAAAGACTTATCGGCAATACGAACTATAAAATTGTCATGAAGGTAGAGGATACGGACACGGCCAAATTCCTCGGGGAGCGGGCGGGTGAATCCTTCTTTATGATGCCCAATATTCGAAATGACAGCAAGATGATGGAGAGCCTCGGTAACTGGGACGGAACCTATGCCTTTCAAAAGGGCAGCAGGATAGAGGTAAGAGATTTGACGGGGCTGCAGATCGGGGAAGGATATATTTTTGCCGGGGACGAGGTAAGGCGGTTCAGAACACGCTACATTCCGCCCAGAGGCGACGTGAAGGAGTTAAAGCTGATGAAATACGTGAAAAAAGTACCGGAAAATCGTTCCGGCGATGCCCCCGCAGGCCTGCATTGACCGACGTAAGCCGCTTAAAGACCGGCACTGCCGAGACCAAGGCCGCATCGTGAGAGCGTGGTGATGACGATCCATGATGTCAGCTTATAGCACGTCAGGAAGGACCCGATGAGGATCATCTTTCCCCCGCCCGCCCCTCCTTTAGCGGCGTCATTCCCATTCGCGAGGCGCATAAGGCCCCTGATGATGAGGTAGGTTCCCAGCACGGGCATCATGGGAGAGACCATGGTCTGCGCGTTGCCGATGAGTCTGGAGATCAATTCAGTCATGGGTCAATAAACCTTTCCGTAGCGCTATTTATCATATAGCAGGAGATGGATGGCGGTATTCAACAAGGAAAAACAAAAACGGACCGTGGAAAACGGTACGCAGGCCCTTGCCATAGAGGTGGGCATATTCAGGGGGCTCAGGCTTACCTCCCGGGCGCTTCTTTTCATCTCCGCGGCGGCGGTGATTCTCGGCATCGTCATGGCAATAGCATCGATTGTCATAGTGGCTGCCGGAAAAGGAAAGGACAAGATCGTTTTCATGGATGCCGCCGGCAGGCCGTCCCTGGTCCGCGTCGATGATCCCGACAGGATCCATTGGCCGGAGCTTGAGATCTTCTGCCGGGATGCGATCAGAGACATCCTCGGGTGGACGTACGTTGAGGTAAAGTCACAGGGCGATTTTACCAGCCGGATAGGCCGCGTATCGAAGCGCTTTGACCCTGCCTCTTTCAAGGCGTTCTATGAGCCGTACCGGGACAATTACCTCAAGTCACTGTCGGACCAGAAGATTATCGTCACCGCACAGTGGAATGCCTTGAAAGATTCGAAGATACACGGCAGGGAAGCCGTCATTCTCGTCTCGGTGCGACTCAACGCCGTTCGTGTTGTCGGAGAAGAGGCATCCAGCGAAGACCTCAAAATGAAAACGTACGAGATAAAGTTGTACAAAGGAGCGCGCAGTGTGGAGAACCCTTTCGGTCTGTATATTGTTCGTTTTTCTGAACCTGCCGGCAACTGACGCGGCAACAGACCAGATGCCGGAGGCCCGGAAGCAGCCGGCGGAGACACAGATAATTGTCCCTCCCTTCGATCTTCCCGAAGAGGACATTCGTGAGATCAAGGATAAGGTGCAGCGTCTGAAGCCGCTCATCGAGAAAGACCCGGAACTGTCCCGCATGAGGGTGCGCGACATCGGTGAAGTCCCCGGGGTGGTGCCCAGAATTCATCTTGCATACGGGTACGGAACCGTCGTCAACCTCCCCTACGTTTTTACCGCCGATGATATTGCCATCGGCGCGCGGGAGAAATTCACCGTCGAAACAAAAGGCAATTCGCTCGTTATCTTTCCGTTGAGTGAATTCAAATCAACTAACATTGTTGTCTTCGAAAGAACTCAGGGTGGGCTGGTGCCGCACCACTATGTTCTTGTCGAGGACGGGGCATCGGGCAAGGCCGATCTTACCGTCAATATAAAGCGGGGAACCCTGGGCGCCGGGGTGGACCTGACGGAAGCGATGGTGCGTGTCATCACGACGCAGCGCATCCCTGAAAAAGGTACCGCCGAGGACATCCTTCTCGAGGGCAGGTCGCCGTCCCTGACAAAGCTCGCGGCCTATCCTTTTATCAGGATGATGAAGCTGTCCGGGCCCGAACTTCACGTCTTCGTGGTCGCCGGAAAAGTGATGCCTGTCGGCGACCATGAATTCTGCGTGGATCTTGGCAACGGGACGAGCGTAGTGGCTTTACGAGGCCGCGAAATAACCGTGAGGAGGGTAGGGGATGGCAAGACGTTCACTAATGCCCGCTAGCTGCTGCATAGCCCTTATCGCGCTGATGTGCGGTGCCGGGACGCCCGTTTCCCTGCGGGCGGTCACGGCTGAGGAGGCACGCGGCAACCCCCCGGACATCGCACCTTCCGTCCTGGTAAATGCCCTTGCAAGACAGATCGCCTTTGTGAAGTCCTTCTCGGTAGGCTATCCCTATCAGTACCGGCAGGACGGGCCCCCCGGAAAGACCCGCAGTGTAGTCGTCGATGACATAGGAACGAAAAGGAATGGAGACAGGTGATGATGAAAAAGAAAAGTCTTCCGCTTGTGCTCGTCAATGTCGTTGCCCTGGCAGGAATTCTGCTGGCTGCGGGTGCGTGCGCTCCCACCATTCGGGCAGTGCCGGAAGATGTGATCGAATCGGAATCAATCCGCATCGCCAGGGAAGAGGGCAGGCAGGAAGGCAGAAGGGAAGGCAGGAACCTGTGCAGACAGGAGTTGGAGACACGACTGAGGGATTTTGTCCGAAGCTACCGTGATGAACTCCTCTATCTGGAGCTGACCAAAGGCGGCGCCATCTTGCCGGCCCAGATCAGCCTCATTTACAATCCCGCGAAGGTAAGCCAGGACGGAAGCAGCTATTCGGCGCCGACGCTGGTATGGAAGATCGTGTCACCGCCCCGGTTCGTCTCCGACGATTCAGGTGGAGACTGGCTCAGCAAGGACAGGGCCAATTTCTGTTATTTTCTGGTCGATTCCTTTTCAACGGAGGCTGAGGCTTTTTCATTCCTGGGCACGTCCCCAAAGCCCGACGACGTGTTCGTAACCATCGCTCCCCATGGGGACGGCGGAAAATGGGCGGTCATCGCAAAGACCTTCAAACTGAAATGCGACGGAGCCATGGAGTTTTATCGCAAGCTCGGGCGCCAACCGATCAGGGTCGAGTAGGAGGCAATTTACGTGTTGGTCAGATACTTACCCGGCAAGCTTGACGAAAGGATTCCCGTACCCGTTCAGAGAAAGATAGTGATTCATCAGCGCGAGGGAGAGGGTACGGGAAGCTTGATCTTCGAGACTGCCGACGGCAAGAGACAGGAAGTGGAGCTCGGGCGGTGCGCTCCTCTCATGTCCGGTGAAAAAAGGATTGCGATGTGGCTGAAGATGGGGGGCCTCTTCCTTCTTCTTATGGCCTTCTGTGCCGGCGGGTGCGGCATAGCGCTCAAGATCCACGGGGGCGGTATGGCGGGCCTCAGCGTCATGGCTATGGTTCAACTGGTCGTCAGCTTTGCCCTTGTCGGGTATGTGTCCTGGGTTTTCAAAACAACCGTAGAAAGATACCTCTATGGAGGCCTTTCCTTCGACAGGGGTGACATCTATTTCCAATCTGACGACGAACGGGCCATGTTCAGCGACATACTCATGAAAGAAAGGAGAAATTAGTATCATGCTGGAAAAAGCAAAAACAGGCAAAGATCGGCTTTTGCACTATTCTTCTGTCGTGATGGTTTCGTTGTGGACGGTTTTGACTGTCACGGACGGTTGGGCGCAGACCTTCAACGAAAGCAAGTGGGCCCAGGAGACCACGGATGCCGGTGAGTTCCTGAGCAACCTTGCGAATATAATCATGTACGGCCTGCTGGCGATCTCTTTTTGCGCCGGAACAGGCCTCATCGTATGGGGTTTTGTCATGATGGCCAACAGAGACGGCAACCCTCAGGGTGCGCAGGGTGCGTGGAAGAAAGTCGCTTTTGGAGGGTGCCTGGTATCGACCTCCGCCATCCTCGGGATCATCAAGGCAACGATGACGGCCAGTGCCGGGTAGATCACCGTGGGTCCGGAATCGAGACACGACTATCAAAACATAAACAGCGCCATTATTGTCCCGAGGCTCAATATATCGCTGGAAGACCTCCTGGTTTGCATTTGCCCGGCGATGCTCGGCAACAGTGTTGCATCCATCCTGTCATACATCTCGGAGGGAATCGGCGTCTTCGTGATTACGACGGGTATCTCGGGGTCCGTCGCCCTGTATATATTTGCGCGCAGAAAAAGAAAGGAAGAGCTCAGGCAGCGGGGATACAGCCGGTCCGGAGTACTCAGGCGCTACCTGGCATATCTCCTCGGCACCGAGTGGCTGCGCTGCAGGTGAAGGGCTTTGCCGGGAAAATACGGAAATAACGAATGGACAATTTTCTTGATGAAATAATCGATGCGGCAATCCGGGAAGATGCCTCTGACATTTACATCCAGTCGGAGAGCCCCGTATTCCTGAGGGTCCATGGACGAATGGCCGCCGCTGATCACGCAGTGCCCGAAGGATACGAGATAGATGAAGCCATAGAAAGGATCCTCAAGGTCTCCGGTGCCAGGGCCCAGCTCTACGACCGGGAGGAGAAAGACCTTTCCTATATCAGGCAAACGGGCACCGGCAAAGAAAAGGCGACTGTGAGGTTTCGTGTCAGCCTGTGCCTGACGAAAAAAGGGATTTCCATAGTCATGAGGCGCCTCAAGGCGGTGGACCCAAACCCCGTCAACCTCGGTATTCCCAATGATCTTCTCCGTCTGGTCCTTGAGAGTTCGGGGGGCGGCATCATCTTCATTGCCGGTCCGACAGGCAGCGGCAAATCGACGACCCTTGCATCCATCATCGCATACCTTGTGAAGTCAAGGTGCCTCAACTGCATCACTATAGAAGATCCCATCGAATACGACATTCCCGAGGGGATGGGCAACATCATCGAACGGGAGGTGGGCACCACGACACTGTCCTTCGAACGGGCGCTGAGGGCGGCAATGCGCCAGAGACCCGACGTGATCCTGGTGGGTGAGGTCAGGGACCCCGAAACAGCATCGGCGGCAATCCAGGCGGCCAAAACGGGACACCTCGTATTTACGACGATACACACGCTCATGACAACACAGGTTCCCTCAAGGATAGCGTCGATGTTCCCCGTGGAGAAACAGGAATGGATGATACGGGAACTGACGGACGTGCTGCTCGCCGTGATGGTGCAGGTGCTGGTGCCGACGGCGGGGTCCTGCCGTCAGAAGGACCGGCTGGCCCTTGCTACCGAATTTCTGGACACGAAGGATGCGGTCACCCGGGAATTGCTGCTGGGGGGCAAATATGACCTTCTGCGCCGGCAGCAAAGAAGCGGGAAGATAGGCTGGACTCTCAACCAGAGTCTGAGGGTTCTCGTCGATTCCGGCGAGGTGGAGGAGCCCGGCGCCCGCAAGGCAACCAACGATCTTGCTCTGTTTATGCGGGAGTGAAAAGAGCGGGGGTCAGGAAACGGGAAGAAGATGCCAGGGACAGAAGGTGACGAACCTTGACTTAGTCCACTACTTAGTCTATCATGGGTTTATGAAAGTGAATGTACATGATGCCAAGACGAGATTGTCAGAGTTGCTCAGCCGGGTGGAAGGCGGCGAAGAGATTACTATTGCGAGGGCGGGGACACCGGTGGCCCGCCTCGTTCCCATCCGGGAGAAAGCCCATGAGCGGGTTGCAGGAACAGCAAAGGGTAAAGTCAGAATTGAAAAGGATTTCGACGAACCATTGCCTGAATCGATCCTTCGCGAGTATGAGGAATGAGACTTCTTCTCGATACCCACACGTTCCTCTGGTGGATAATGGACAGTCCGGAATTGTCTACACGCGTGCGGGATGCTATGAGAAACTCGGCTAACGAGCTCTTTCTGAGTGCAGCTTCCGCCTGGGAGATAGCGATAAAAGCGAATCTGGGCAGACTTTATCTGCCGGACAGGCCTGATCGTTTCATTCCCGGCCAGCTGGCCAGAAATGCAATTGAGTCTCTTCCGATCGAGATGAGCCACGCACTCCGCGTGTCCCGGCTTCCGGCCATCCACCGGGATCCCTTCGATCGTATTATCGTAGCCCAATCGATCTCGGAGAAGATGCCTGTCGTTACCCGGGACGTCTTTATAACGAAATACAAAGTGAAGACTTTTTGGTAACCGATCAGCCTTCCCTGCCTGTGGCGGACCAGACCCAGTTGGCGTGATAAACGTTTCTCATCCCAGAAAAAATGGGCCAATCGGGGAATTCCTGAATGTAAATGTTCAATATCCGCACCTGATGCGGAGATTACAGGCTCTAGTCTCCGCAAAGTCAACTTTATTATCTGCATATCTTGCGGTTAACGGATACATACTCCAAAGGTAATTCCGAAAGTTTTATAGCCTCCTGGTGGCAGCACGGTTCTCAAGGGAGGGAAAAGTTTTCGGGACTCTTTTGCTGAATTCTCTCCTTGAAGGCTATTACATATCCTGGGGGTAGAGTATGAAAGACAGAATAAAAGCTTTTCTTGGCAAGAAAGCCGGGAAGATAATTACCGCCGTGGCAATCTTCTTTGTTCTTGCCTCCAGCGCCTACGGCACCGCGGTGCAGGTTGTTAATTTTCCCGCTCTTATGAGCATGGTCCAGAAGACGGTCACTCAGGCAATCACCGACAAGATCAAATCGGTATGGAACGAGGAAGTAAAGATCAAACTGGAGCCGGGAATGATCAACACAAAGGCCGTGTCTTTCGTCAAGTACAACATGTCCTCGTACACGGACCGGATGATATCGCAATATATGAAGAACAATACGGGGGCCTTCTCGAAGGCCGACGGCAAGTATTTTGCCGAGGCCGCGAAGAGCAGGACGCCGGTAACCATCCCATCGGTCAATTCCGACTTCAGGGAATTCCAGAAGAAGGTCCGCGAGGTGTCCATCTTGCTGGCCGGGCCTCCCGGTGGAGGTGCCGATAAGATGAAGCATTTCACGACTGCCGAGTATGCGGCAGTGAAGCTTCGCGATACTTTCAACCAGGCATCCGTTGCAGCCTATGAGAAGGCTGCGGAGGGAATATTCATGGCGGACAAATTCCGTACAGAACTGTCTTCATTTGATCCGGCTTACATCGACGGCGCCAAATCTGATCAAGCCGTCAAGGATCTGGCGAAGCTTGCCTATTACAACACCATGCTCCAATCGGAGATCCTTGCCGTTATGTCCCAGGGTGAGATGCGCCGCGCCCTGGAGGGCAGGTAGCGATGGATCACGGTTTTCGCGCACGTTCAAAGGCTTTCGTCATTGTCGTTCTTGCCTCGGCAACCCTGATGATCGGCCTTGTCCGCAATTCCTTCGGGGTTATTCCACCATGTCCCGTCGCCACTGACACGACGGTGGCCCAGATGGCGCAGCAATGGGCTGCATCGTTCAAGGATCCATACTGCGTCTACCTCCAGGAACGCAGCAACATCCTGCTGAAGCGTAAAATCGCAAAAGGCGTTTTCCGTCAGGCTTCTGAACTGTCGGATATCTTGAGAACCTCCGATGAAGTGGCGGTTTCGGATGTTTTGAGAAAGATCGAGAAAGCTGCCGGCCGTATTAATCTCAAGAACTCGGGTGTCAGAGAGCTGGCCGGCGCGAAGATGCGGGTAATGAAAACCGGGACGGCCCTGATGACCTATGCCGCAGGAAAAAAAGCCTTCTTTAGGGCCTCCCGGGTGGACAGGGCGCTGGAGAATTTTGCGCCCACGGCCTTCGACTTTTCCTCCAGGTGCCAGGCGCAGAAAGATGCCGCAAAGCTTGCCCGTATTCGGGGCCTGATCCAGGCACAGGAACTCAGGCTGCTATCCCTTTTGAAAATGATGGATGCGCTTGAGGGGGACCGATAGAAAATGAACCGGATCCGCGCCAATAAGCTAGCATTGCTTCTCGCGTCTTTTGTCGCGTTCGGGGGCATCATCTTGTGCGCTGTCTTCATTCCCCGTCAGGGTGTCTGTTATGTCAGATGCTCACCCGTCATCGGCGTGACGAATTATTCCTATTTCTCGGCATTGCTGAAGAATCTCACGCAGGACCGCCTTATCACGGAACTCAAACTCTGCCTCTCGGAGAAGCTGAACCTTGAGTTCACGCCCGGCAATTTCAAAGGTCTTGAGGCAGGTCTTCGGAAGGCTACCGATCTGTCGCTTATTAGTGGCGATCTTGTCAACACCGGCCTCAATTCACAGCTTAATTACGCCAGGTCCGGCATGAGTGTCGAAGCTTTCACGAACCGCCTGAATAGGGCCGTGCTTACCGCCTTGCGTCAGGAACTGAGGCAAGGCGGGTTTGAAGAGAAACAGGCCGGCAGGGTCCTTGCTGATTACGGGAGGGAATTCCTCAATTCCCGGCAGACCGTGGGGATATATGCGAACCAGGTGAAGGATCTCCAGGCCATGGCGGCTGAGTTTTTGCCGTCGTCGACAAAATTACTTTCCCGGATGGCAGTACTTGCCGGGAAAATGGATGTCGCCGATGGGATCCAGGGGAAGCAGGGAGCCGGGACTAATGGCAACACCCGGCAGATACTCGAGGAATGCCTGGCTCACACGAAAGGCGGCCTCAAGAATATAGCCGGGATCGCCGGGATTGCTATCGCAGATTCCATTAGCGGGGAATTTCGCAGCGTTGGCGGAGATTATCTCAAGGCAAGGCTTGCGAAGCTTCGCACCCTGGAAGGTAACGCCGCTCTCTCCGATAAGGATATCGGCAAGATCATCGAAAGTGTGGATAAGGCAGCTGCAGGCACGGTATCGGACCACATCCGCGCCGCCACCGGGACGCTTGCCGATCTGGCTCTTCAGACGAACATTTCTTTGACCCGCAAGATTAAGGACGGGGTTGCTTCGGCCCTTTCGGCCATCGATAAGGCGACGGTGCTGGAAAAAGAAAAGGAACGTGCCGCGGATCGCCTCTATGCGGGGCTTGAAAAAGAGGTGTATGGACTCCTTCGAGATAGCCGACAGTTTGGAACCGTTGCCAGGGAGAAAAACGGGGCATCGCTGCTTGACAAAGAGAGTGTGAAAGAAATAACGGTTCTCCTCACCGGAAGGAACTCATCGTTGCTGCGAAGAAAGCTTGCAGTGAAGCACTACATAGCTGCTCGGGCGTCACTGGAGACGGCCTCTGCCATCAGGATCGGACTGTCGGGATTTGATCCGGGAGCGATCGACGGCAACTACGAGGACATGGCATGGAAGGACCTGGCGCGCTTTCATTATTACCTCCTGTGCCTGGAGAATCAGAGGCTCAGGCTTCTGGCCCTTCGGGCAATGACTGAATCGCTGGGCACGGAAGATCCCGATGTCGTCCGGTATGCCGAGGACAGCGGATTGCCTGAGGGGTTCTAGAGGAGATGGACTGATGTTTCGGAGATCTTCTCCGTTCTACCGGCGCATACCGATCAGTATGATCGGCAGCGAATATCTCGTTCTCGAGAATTTCGAAAAGGCCAGGGGGTTTGAGATCGTCCAGGCCGGCGCCGACGGGATAGACAGGTCGGTCATGGAAATGGAAGTCAACACCTGTGCCGAACTCCTCAAGAACATCACCGCGCAGAATGTTTTCGTGCAGTTCACGACGTACTTCAGCCGCGATCTTGATGAGCTGTTTGATCGATACAGACGCCTCAATGGCGATCCGGTATCCGAATCGATGGCCCGGGAGAACATAGCGGAATTCACCTCAGGCAGAGGTGTTGTCGACACATCCCTGTACTGCACAATCGTGGTTCCCCTGAGCGCGGAAGCGTCGATCGAAGGGAAGAAAAGGAAAGGGTTCGATGAAGGCGACTTTCTCAACCGGGACAGACAGTTGGGTGAAGTGACGGTGATGCTCAAAGACACGCTTGTGCCCCTTGGCTACGAGGTGAGGGATCTGACGGGCGAAGGAATGATGCGGATCATCTCCAGGATCGTGAACCCTGAAGACCCGCCGCCATCGATGGAGATATCGGAATGCGGCATGCTTTTGCCTCTCAGAAAGCGGGTGTTCAATACCGACTTCTATTCCAGGGACTATTATCTGTCCAATGGACGGTACTATTTTGCCACTCTCGTAATGGATACGATCCCCAACATCATCCCGGTGGGATGCGGGTCCAGGATACTGCAGAACGTGGATTTTCCGATGGTAATGAATACCACCCTTCTGTGCGAAGACCTGTCGAGAATCACGCGGGACCTGGCACGTCAAAGACTGATGGCTAATATTTTCAGCGGAAAAAGAACCTCCGCGGCCGTGGAGAACAGGGAAAAGATCGTCGCCATCGACGAACTCCTGCAGGATCGGGCCAGACAGGGTTGGAAACTGGTCAAGTGTTTCAACAGCTACCTCATCTGGGACCGGAATGTTGAAGACCTGCAGAACAAGATCCAGGCAGTACGCATGGCCGTGACCAGGGCGGTGGATGGGGCGGGAGTGTTCGCCGAGTGGATGAGAAAGGAAAGCGCCTTTATCGCGTCGCTTCCGGGATGCCCCACGAAAAGCTACGATCCGCACATTGTCTTTGGCCATGATGTGCTGAAGTTTGTTCCTCTTCGGGGGATGTACCGGGGCGACCGTACCGAACCGGCAATAGTACTGAGAAACCGGTATGGTGGTGTCACGGCCCTGAATCCATTCAGTTCCAGGCAGAACAGGTGGGCGGGACTTGTCATAGGCCCGACAGGCAGTGGAAAATCCGTTCTCACAAACGGGATCATCGCAGGGGCCATGGCGTATGACCCTGTTGTTGTGGTCATTGACATGTCGAAGGCCTCCTCATACGAACCCGTTGTCTCAAACTACGGAGGCAGCTTCATCCCCGTCGCCTTCGGCAACAGCGACAACAGGGTCAATATGTTCGACTTGAGAGTGGGGTTTGAACAGCCCTCGGGTTCAAAGATCCTTTCCTTGAATGCCATCTTCACTGCGATGCTCGGTGAGGATGGAAGGGGAATTGCGAAGGAGACCCAGTCCATCCTGGAACGGGCGGTCAAAAGGATGTACGACAGTCTTTTCAAGGAGGAACCGCGCCTTGTGCGGAACGTGAAGATTATGAACGAGGACCAGGAAGAGCTGCTGGCCGGGGCTCCCTCATACGGTACATATATCGAGTACCGCAACCATTACGTGGGGCAATTCCTGTCGACAGGAGACAAGAAGGATTTTCTTCGGGCAGAGACGGCGCAGTGCCTGGCTACTCCGACACTGAATGATTTCATGAGAATCCTTGCGTCCGACCCGGCCATCAATACGAATACCAGGGACCGGCAGATAGCCGAAGAGATGCGCAGAGTCCTTAACCTGTATGCGCAGGGAGAACAGGCGGCACTCTTGAACGGGGTAACCAATTTCTCCGTGGACCGGGATATATTCTGTATCCACATGGGTCTTGTCAGTGAGAGAAAGGAAATCCTGGCCCTTCTTCTGCTCCTTTACAGGGACTTCGCATATCGCAAAGCAGTCTACCTTCCCAACGAGATGCCCCCCTTTCTTAATGCCGCCTCGATCGGGTGGATCCTTGCCGCCCAGAAGAGACCGAAGCTGTTCGTGTACGACGAATTCCACAATCTGAAGAACAGCGAGCCCATCCTCGACGTACTCGACAAGGATGCAAGGCAGCAAAGAACGCTCGGGCTTGCAACGTATCTGGTGACGCAGGACATCCTCGACGTGGCGGAAAAAGGTAAACATTTTATTTCCGCAGCCTCGAACAAGTATTTCACGCGCCACGTTTCCGTCGACAACCCGACCATGGAAGGCATAGACACCCTCGTGAAGACCATCGGGCTGGGGGATCAGGAGCGGGAGCTTCTTCTCTCGCTCAAATTCTATCCCGGCAAATATGCCGAGATCCTGGCGCTCAACGAGGATATCGGCAAGGGCGTTATCGTAAATGTACAGACCCCGCGAACGCGCTGGAGATATACGACTCACAAGGATGAACGCTATCTGAGGGAAACCGTCGCAGCAACGCTGAAGTCAAGAGGGGTATCGCAAAGGCGGGCTCAGTCCGTTGCTGTGGAGGTCCTGGCGGACATGCTTCCTCTCGGGAGTATCGGGCAATCGATTGATATCGGGGTCGTAATGAAAAAGATCGATTCAGACGGCTATTTCTCATAAAGATGACAACAGGAGGTCTGACCATTCTTCACGTATTGATTTCAATGGCAATCATGATCGTCCTGATAACGACGCCACCTGCAGGTGCGACAGAGGAACTCGGGACCGGTGGAGCCGCCATGGACGCCCTCGGGGAGCTCCTGCTGGGCATGAAGACGCTTGCTGGAGGAAAGAAGGCTCTTCCCGGAGGTGATCCTTTCCTTGAAAAGGTGCGCACCGCATACGAGATTCCGGAAAGAATAGAGATATTCTCTCCCCACGGCGGCAGTGAAATCGTCGCCCTCGTCTTTGACAGCGAGCATTTGCCCGTCGTCGACGGGAAATGGAGCGAGATATCCCGCGACGAGTACAAATATCTGCAATCACACCATAATTTGAAGGTGGTCTACTGCCTCCATGAAAAGGAGCCTCTTGACCTTGGAGATGTCGTGGTTGCGGTCAAGGCTGACGGCGAGGGAGCGATATCGATCTATTTCAATGACAAGCGGGGAACCGTTGGATCGGCCAGGATCCGCGGCGGGAACGCAATACTGTTTTCGGGTTCGCGCTATATAGTCAGGCCCGTGGCGCCGGGGCTTTGACCGTGAGGAAACTTTCGAGACCCGCAATCCTGATCACGCTGGGCGTGGTCGCTCTGGCGGTGGTAATGTCGGTGATGGTCGGTATGCTTCTGAAGAGTACAACCAAAAAGACGCGGATCTCGCAACTGGAGGTAAATGGGTCCGGCAATTCACAAAAGGGTGCCGGGGAAGCGAGGCTGAAGGACGAAGAGTCTCAAATCGTCGAAGAGAGTAAGAAGACTGAAAGTACCATCGGTGATGCAATCAAGAAAGAGCAGCAGATGCTCAAAGAAAGCGAGAAAGGCGGATACGTCGGTGGTGTCGGCGTCTCAAAGAAGAAGAAAAAGGAAAACGATCCCCTTCTGGACGAAATCGTGGCTGAAACCGACCCGGATCTGTTAAGCCCGTCCATGCCCGTGAGCAAGGGGAAGCGGCGTATTTATAACCAGGCGGTGCAGCACGACAGGGGCGAGAAGAGCGGGGAAGGGGATGAGGAATCAAAGAGAAAGGCATGGGAATATGTCTACATACGAAAGACCTCGGGCGGCTTCATCAACAAACCGCAGGCAACGGCCGGCGACGAGGGTGGCGAACAAAAAGGGGCCGCAACCGGCAGCAACGGACCAAAGGTCAGCTATTACAAACCCTACAGGGCTGTCATGGACAGGACCTTTACCTCTGCACAGACAAATGCGGTCTTTGTTGCCACCGGAACCGAAATCCCGGTGAAAGGCTGGAGGGTTGTGGGTAAGGCGGTTGCTAATTTCACGGACAACCGCTTCCATGTAGAGGTCTCCGGCGTTATCGGGCCCGATAACAAGCACCATCAAATGAAAGGCTATGTAGCATCAATAGATGAAACCGACGGCATAGTATCGGCGGTGAAGCACGAGGATATAGCCGGTACGGCTGCGAGTGGTGTCATGGCCGGTGTCTCCTCGTTTCTCAATGCACTGAGAAAAGATACGACGACGGTGGAGGTCGCCAGCGGAGGCGTGACGGTGACGGGCCAGACTAAAAGTGACGACCGCTTGCGGGAAGGTGGTCTCGCTGCCGGCGACACGATCTTTCAGGGGCTGTCGAAAAAAGTGGAAAGTTCAACGAAAAAGACCCCAACCCTCATCATGGAGAAGGGAGTGCCCGTCCTGATCTACTTCACACCGTAGACCGGGGGAAAACAGTTATGGATCTAAGACTACTCCTCCAGGCGCTTGTCATCGGCACAGCGCTCGCATCCTGCAGCGGCTTTGAGAATGCCGGGTACGGCCCGGGTGGTCCATTATCAATGGCAACGGCAGGTGACATGGCGAATATCCTTGGTGATACCGAGGCGGCAGGGCCCTATTCACGCTATCTTTACAGGATCGCGGAAACAGACGGGCGTGAGGGGGGATCGGGTATCGTATCTATGGCTCGGGGAGGCGATGAAAACATGAGGCTTGTTGTCAGCGGCACGGAACTAAGGGTTGTACCGGGTCGATCGTATGATCTCAACATGGCGGGGTCCGACCGTGTGCCTTTCAGCGGCGGGTATGTCGCCGGCGGAAGGCTTGCGATCATTCCCGGTGTCTACACGCCAGTCGAATTCCATCCGTCCTGGTTTCCGTCGGTCATGGACGTGAGCGTCGACCAAGAATGTAATCTCCTCGTGCAAACGAAAAAGGGGTTTGCGAATGAAACGCAGAAACTTGTCGCGTTCATGGATGCCATAAGCAGACTGGAGGGCCTCAAATGCGAGATGCTCGGGACGTTTGACACGGTGCCCCAGCTTAAAAAGCTGGTGACAAGGCTCAGGGAGGAAGGGAAATACAAAGATGAACGGCATTACGTACTGCGTCTTTCGTGGAGCTCCACGTTTGCCCTTGTCACGATAGCCCGGGAAGGGGGGAAGCCATGAGGCATATCCCCGGGGCCCTGCTTGCGACAGGTATACTCCTTTACACATGTTTGGGATATGGTCAGGTACTGTCGATGCAAGGGTTGTCTTCGGAACTGGAAGACGCTTTTCTCGAAAAACCGAAGGGCGTCAAGAGTCAGGATACCCGAGGCGCTCCGGAAGGCGTCACGTCTGATGGAGCAGGGAAAGACAGAACGCCATTAACGGAAGGCAAGAAATGGCAGGCAAGGCTTGCCGGCATTCTTGAATTACCCGAGGCGCCCCTGCCTGAAGGCCTCACTCTCAAAATGCTCGAGACGCCCGGCACCAGGTTCATTGT
>DNYO01000066.1 GCA_003506795.1 Deltaproteobacteria bacterium | reverse complement strand
GCAATGTTTAGCGATAGCCTGCTGTTTTATGGCAATGATATCGGTAACGCTCTGGAACAGCTGCACTCCGTCTATGTCAAGCTGCTTCATCAAGGGTTGCTTTTAAGGGGCGCCGTCGTAAAGGGCAAGCTTCAATTCGAACCCCGCCTTACCCTTGAGAACTATGAAAAAAGACTGCCGCAAGATGACACCCTGGCAAGAGCAATGGGGTTGGAGAGTACAAAGAAAGGTGCGAGGCTATTGATAGAGAACGAACTCGCGGCCGAACTGCTCGATCAGCACCCGGAATGGCTTACGCAAGAAGGTTACGTCATGAGTTTCAGCAACATGCACTATGCAAACGTCCCCGACAGCAGTGTGCTGCGCAGGATATCACCAACCCCGGAACAAGACACGTATGAGTACCTGTATTTCTGGATTGACCCTGGTCTCAAGGCTTATCTGGGCTTGGACCGGGAAGTCAGGGTCAGGGATTTGGAGGTGCTGAAATCGATGACAAGCGAGTCCATCAGTGCTCATTACAAGGAAACAATCGAACTTCTCAAGCGATGCAAAACGCGTCAAAAAGTCACTGAGGAAAGACTGAATTGCAGATCATCAGTTTAGGAAAATAGAGCTGCCCCCCGATAAACCATCTGTTATTTATCATCAGCTTTCCTCCCGCCGGCTAATGTCACAAGTTTTGACTCGGCCGATACCGCGACGATCCCCTGCGGAGGTTCGTCGTTTTTTGTTGGAAACAGTCGGTGCCGTGCAGGCAAAACCCTGCATTAACCGGCCGCGATATGTAGCGAAAAACCTGCGATTCGGACCATGGTAATAAAGACTTAATTTCAATTGTGTATTAAGTTCCGTTAGATAGCTCGCTGCGTCCTGAAGGCATGCCAATTGCTTGTTGTGTCGATATTCGGAATATTTGCCGAATTGAAAATTATTGCCATCAAAAGGACTAGATTTATGCGCAGGCTTTTTGCAGGAATTGGAACATTTCTTTTACTCATGGCCGTATTTGCACTACATAGCCAGGCGGCCATGAAAACACTGTCGGTTCCGACAGTGGACCAGGACTGGATGGCGGCGACGACCGGTTATAATTATAACTGCGGTCCCGTCAGTGCTACCGAGGTTATGGCATACTGGGCACTTCATGGATTTCCGAATCTCATGTCCGCACCGCCCACGGGGCAAATTCCGGACAAATCAGCGCAGATAGTCAGCCTGTTCCGCAACATGGTCAAATACACGACATATGATGACAGCGGATACATATACGCTGAAGCCGAACCACAATTGGCTGCGGAACTAAGATCGTACCTGACCCTGAAGGGATATAGCGGGACCGTCGAACTGGCAGGGTACGGCAAGGTCACATTTGCCAGGCTAAAAAGCGAGATCGATGCGGGAAGGCCGGTCATGCTCCTTGTGCATGCCTGGGATCACTGGGTGGTTGTCAAGGGATACGATGATACGGCACAGCAGTTGCGGGTCCTCTGGGGCCATGATACCAACAATAACCTGGTCTTTGAGAGAACCGTCAGCTTCAGCAGTATAAATGCCGCCGATACCAATCCTGACACCGGCACCAACGCTGTATATATAAGAGCCGGCAGCAGCAGCGAATGTACATATACTATTTCACCCACAAGCGCAACTATCGGTTCGAGCGGCGGCACAGGCAGAATTTCGGTATCGGCACCCAGCGGATGTTCATGGAGCGCATCAACAGGAGCATCATGGGCCGTTATAACATCAGGGGCAAGCGGGTCAGGCAACGGGACAGTCACATGTTCAATCCAAGCGAATACAGGGTCTGCGAGAACTGTAGCCTTTTCCATAGCCGGAAAGATATTTTCTCTTACCCAGAGCGGTGCGACATCGGGCACTACCACGACACCCGCTACGACTGTGAAATACACCCTTACTATCACGAAACAAGGGACGGGCTCCGGAACGGTCACGGTCAATCCGGCCGGACTGAAGTACTCTTACGGTACACGGGTAACATTGAAGGCCGTACCTGATTGGAACTCTGTTTTTGCCGGGTGGTCAGGAGCCTGCTCGGGCACACAGACAACCTGCTCCGGTACAATGACACGTAATGTCAGCGTAACGGCCAACTTCAGAAAAAGGTATTGAGGAGAATCTCTCAATCCCGTCCTTGCCCACGCGGCAGGGGCGGGCCCGTCAGGGCCTTGACCATCTCTCAATAAGCATTGATTAATAACACTCCATATAATAGTATTTGAGTTGCTTGATTGTTCCATCCAAGTCGTAAGACCCGTTCTAAAAAGAGTGGTGTTATGTAGAAGCATGTAAATGCTTCAAAAAGATCAAAACACTTTTACTGAGAGGACTCTGAATGTCTGATATCATCCAAGGCGGATACTTCGATAACGGTCTGAGCGGTTGGCATGTAGTCTCCGGCCAGGTTTTTGTCAATTATACACCAGTGCCGGCGGATTCGATCCTCGCGAATGATGTCGAGATAAACGGAAGGCCCGTTGTCCCGTTGGGAGGCGATTACTGGCATGTTCCTTATCCCATAGCCGAGAGGGGGACACACCTTTTACGCGTATCCTCTGCGTCGCTGGAGGTCCTCGACTCCGACGTCTTCGTAATCCGGCTGCCGTATCTTGCTTTTTGCCTGGGCGGCAGTGCGACAAGGCTCGTCGCTCTCGAACTTCGCGTCCCTGCGGCCAGCGCCAAAATCAGCGGTTTCCCGGCTTTGGATCAGCCCGATACCGATGGTTTTGTGGCCGTTCGGATTCAAAATCCTTCCGGATCTGACGTGCTCCGAGAATACACCTGGAATCTGGCTGGCGCCCGGCGCAACGTTGGTCTTCTCAGAACAAAGGCCAAGGTGCGTCTGAGGATTAATGGGAGTCTCAGGGGAAAGCGCCCTCTGCGGCTCGCGGCCGGCAAGATTCGCCTGCAGTCCGATCCACCCCCTCCGTACCATCTGCCTCTGTGGGGTTGGGCCGATATTCACTGTCACCCTATGGCCCAGGCAGGGTTCGGGGGTTTTCTGGGCGGGCACATGCACGGCCCGGTCGAAGACCTTGGTTCCTGTCTCCAAAAGCATGGATGGAAACACTCCAATCCCAGCCATCCCATGGGCCTGGCGCTCAATGCGGGAAACCGTAATGACGGCTCGCTGTCTGTACCGGGGTGGACCGTGGGCACGCCCCAGCCCGGCGACGAGTTCGGATTCCAGGGTTGGCCTAAATTTGATGACCTGATCCATATCAAGACACACCAGGACTGGATCCGGCGCGCATACGACGGTGGTCTGCGGCTGATGGTTGCACTCGTGGTGCACAATGAGCTGCTGGCCGGCATCGCGCAGTTTCCCGTTTCGCCGCAAAGTGACCGCGATACGATCGAGCCGCAGGTCCAGATGCTGAAAGAGTTCGTCGTGCACAACAAGGATTGGTGCGGTCTCGCCAGAACCCCTGCCGAGGCGCGCGCCCTGCTGGAACAGAACAGGATGGCCTTCGTTCTGGGACTGGAAACCGACTCCGTTAATGGCTGGATCAACAGGAATGAGTTCAGGGACGATCCCTCGCAGGCCAACCGGGATGCAATCCGGGATGAGATCTATTCTTATTTCGAATATCTTCGCAATCTCGGGATAGTCCAGATCAACCTTGTCCATCTGAGCGACAATGCCTTTGGCGGGATGGCACTGTATGAAATGATGTCCCTGTTCAACACGTTGCAGCGCACCGGAGAATTTCCCGCGGGCGAAGATGGCTACTACGAGCAACCCGTACCCGGACAACCGAAAACCCCACGACCCGAGGATGAGCAGATATCCAAGCCCATCTCAATCCCCTCGGAGCTGCGGGGGCTGCTGGACAAGGTAGCGCAGCAGGTTGGGATTCCGCTGCCGCAAGCTTTGACCAACCCGGATTTCCCGGGCGGCAATCGGAACGTGCGCGGCATGACGATCGCCGGAGAGGTGGCCCTGCGCGTGGCGATGCGACTGGGCATGGTGATCGATATCGACCATATGTCGGAGCGCTGCACGCATAGAGCATACGAAATAGCGACGAAGAGTCTCGATAATTACAAATACCCGCTCATCGTAGCGCACAACGGTGCACGAAATATTTCACCCCGCCCGCTTTCCAACTCATCCAATTGGTCTGGCGGGTCCGGGTTTCGCCGGAATCCTGAGGTCTGGCCGAGCGAGGGAGCGAAGTCAGATAAACAGATCGATTACATTAAGGAAACCGGCGGCATATTCGGTAATGGCACCTCGGTGATCGATTCAAGGGGCTACGGTTCATCCCGCGTGAAAAACGATTGTCCCGGCACCGTCAAGAGCTTTGCCCAGGGTTACCAGTACGTAACTGACAAACTAAATATGCCGGTCGCGCTCGGAACAGACTTGAACGTTCTCCTGGCGGGTCTGGGACCTCGATTCGGACCACGGGCCGCATGCGGCCTCATCGGTGAGATAGGCATGGGAGATGACGCATGGAAGAAAGTTGTTCGCCAGGAGCGTCTTCTCGACGCCGAGGCGCAACATCGCGGAGTGACATACGATTCGCCCATTCGCGACTGGCGCACCTATCGCTTCCAATTCCCGGAAGAGGGTGACCTGTATAGCGAGGATGCGTGCCAGGACCTTCAATCGGCTCCGGGTACATATCTTCAAAGGGCGGCGGGTGAATGCCATCTCATGTGGCAGGCCATGGCGCTTTTCGAAGTGTTGTCCAATGACCGGAATATGTCCCTGGAGATAGCCGGGGACCAGGACCCGCAACTTGACCAGCGGGTCATCGACATGGTCGCGGGCATGCAAGGCGCGCCGTCGAACGTAACGCCCCCACCTCACTACCGCGCAGGGCTTCTTATGAACAACGAGTCTGCGAAACTGGAGGTTGAGGATGCCTATGTCCAGCTGCTCGTTCATACCCTGCGCAAGATTCGCGATCTGTGGAATGCCATGTCCAACAGGGATAATAATGTGCCCCTGAAACGGTCCACCGCCGGTCCCATCCGGGACTTCGATTTCAACCTGGAAGGCCTCGCCCATTACGGTATGCTGCCGGATATGTTCCAGGACCTGAAAAACACGGGCTTGCCTCGTGATACCTTCAGCAAGCTCCTCGGTTCAGCCGAGCGCTACATCCAGGTCTGGGAGAAATGCGCCGAACTAGGTGCAATGATTAAGGATTGATCTCGGAGGAGGATCGTTCATGCCCAACTACTACATTCATCTGCAGGCTGCCGCCGAAACGATGGAACGGCTGAAAGCCAGCTTGCCGGCAGGCTCGCCCCTCACCCGGAAAGAAGCCGACGATCTCTTCGACATCGCACACACAAACCGCAACTACTTCGCTGCGGGCGCGTATGGCCCGGATCTGTTCGTCCTGCTGCCGGACTTCTTAGGTGACAATGGAAAGGTCCTCCAGAAGATCATTGAGTTTGTCATGACCACGTGGAGGACGTTCGACGAGGAGTTCTACTCCCACTGGGAGGAATGGATGACCCCGGTCCTTGACGAATCGAGCACGCTCGCAAATGGGATAACCGGAGGTATGCTCGGCGAGATATCCCTGGCTCTGGATACCTTCGGCGGCGCGGTGATGAATCTCGAACTCGGCCTTATCACTCAGATGACAGACATCCTGGGGTTGCTGACGAGCGGCACGCAGACCGGCTATGACGAAAAGAGCTTTTTCTGGTCCGACATGTTCCATAGCCGCAAGACGTACAAGTTCGCTCGTACCCTGTACAGCAACGCGATGCAGGCCGATAACGACAAGGCCCCCAAACAGCGGGCCTTCGCCCTTGGTTGGATCAGTCACTGCGCCACCGATGTGGCGGGGCACCCATTCGTCAATGCAAAATGCGGCGGGCCCTATCGGACACACTGGGCGCGGCATCATCTGATCGAGAATCACATGGACGCATCGGTCTACCAGCAGAAACACCCTCAGCCGGCGACTCTGTACTACGATTCATTTGCTACCTCGGCCCTTCATTTCTCAATGGCGTTCCGCCCCGATGACAAACCCTGGGACGATTACGACTACTTTCCCTCTTGTGAGCGCCATCCGGAGTACCCCCTGGGCGAGACGGACGGCGATAAGGCCCGGCGCAAGCAGATTTTTGATGTCGGCACCGAGCCTTTCCCGGAGCACATCTGTGAGCTCATACTCAAGACCATGCAGGACGTGTACACAGGTCCGAACGACCAGGATGGACCGCAGATCTTACGTTGGGATGAGGGCATGCACACAGAGCCCGGTGGACGTCCGACGGTAAAGATGCTCCAGAACATGTACAAGCTCGCGTTCGAATACATGAAATACACCACCAGCTCGGGGCTCTCCCTGCGCCCGCCGAAGCCGCCTGATGTTATCACCGACCACGACCTTCCCAGACCGCCGGGCCTGCCCGACGACGGCGCGGGTGCGGATCCGGGCGACAGGAAAGAGATCACTCTTCTCGACATTTTGCTCGCGATCCTTGCTTACGCCATCTGGCTGGCCGAGGTGACTATCTGGGTTGTGACCGTTCTGCCCAGCCTTGTCGCCGACCTGGCAACCTGGCCCCTGCGTGAATTGCTGCATCAGCTTCTCGTTGTGCCGGCCTGGGACCTGTACATGCTGAGTCGTTATCCGTTGGTTATGGAGGGTTTCCTTTCACCTCTGCCCGACGAAATCTCGCGCGGTCTCGTCGAGCTTGGCAATGATGAGACTGAAGCGCTCAATCAGCTCCGGGATGACCTGAATGACGAAATGGGGTTCGCCCCGACGCAGGATCGGGATACGAAGGAACCATCCGGCCTTGCCGCTGACAGAGGAGCGGCCACGCAGGGCTTCGGCCTTGATCCGGCCTACCCCCGGGCCATGGTGACCGACCTGTCCCCCCCGGCAAGCCCCGTCGCGCTGCCTGATGCAAACCTGGTCCCAAGCGAATTTGTCGCGCCCTGGAGATATCCTCATCACAACATGGCCGGGATGCGACTGGGCTGGGAAGCTCCCCGGACACATGTCGGCCCTTATATGCAGGGTCAGGACGCGGGAATCCTCGTAGGGGGAATGCCCGGCAGCGACGCGCCACGCATCAAGTTCGAACAGGCGGCCACACCGGCACAGACCGAGAGTGTGTCGGCAAGCCTTATGCCCGTACCCGGCGCCCATCTGGGCGATCCGGTCGACTATGGAGCGTACCTCATCGGCCAACTCACAGGTCACGATGCTGCAAAGCCCCTGCCCGACTTCAACCTGGAAGCCGATCGAGGCTACGCCTTCCATTGCTGGGATTACATGCGGCATGCTCCCAGCATACCGCCTTCGCCGCGTTGCGACAAGGATCGCGATTACCCCGATCAGTGGCGTTGCGTACCCCAGATTCCAACCTTTCTTTCCGGCAATCAACCGCCCGAACAGATCAGACAGCAACAAAAACTTATCTATGAAAGGCACGGCTATCAGGAACCGTACACCGTGCCTGAACGCTACGACCCGGCCGACAATCCCCATCACCGTTCCACCTACGATCCACTTAAGCGAATTGCCCACCGGTATATTACCGGAGATTCGCCAGTTTCGGGAGGGCGCGACGAGATTGACTTGCAGGTATCGGAACAGGAGATAAAAGATGTCGGTATGTCACCGACAGGAAGAATGGTGAAACCATGAAGTTCGGCCCGGACGACCACTCAACTCTCGATAACAAAGAACTGATCATCAACAAGGCGCAAAAGCTCAAGGACGACCTGGTGAGCCAATACAGGAAACTGGAAAAAATGCGCCATGGAGATGTGCATGAACACGTCCCGGTTTCACGAGCCGACGGCCTCTGGCCATTCCTGCTGATCCGAAGCTTCCCCGGCGACTTCGGAGCGCGGCCGATACAGCTTCCTGTCCCCAAGAAGAGCCCTGACATTATCCTTACGGTCAATAATCCCAATTACGAACGAACCGTGGTAGGACGAGACCAAATGGATGATTTTTTGCGTCATAACACCATTATCCCCAAATGGGGTTCTCCCCATAATAGCACAATATGGGTGCATGTCTGGAACCTGGGACGTGCGCCTGCACGTGGAGTGCGTGTCCGTGCCTGGTGTTTGGATCGATTTATTGGTGGGAGAGAATTCAATTTGGGAGATCGAACAAGCTCGACCTCGCATCTGATTGTGAAGGTTGGGTCGTTAGGGCCAGGCATTATCTTGCCCCCGATAGATATTTATGCGACGGCCGAGTGTATGTCGGATGTTGCGGGGTCCGTCCGCGACCCGCGCCAGGACAGGCACACAGCAAAAGTCACGCGATAGGGTATGGTTATGCGGCAATCGGCGGGGCTGCCTTAAAGAATCCTGTTCAGTACCGGTACCCGAAGTAAAATGTGGTATGCCAGCAGGAAGCACAGGGGAACACAGATCAGGCTCGCCATGGCCCACTTAAGTACCGGTGCAAAGACGAGCATCTGCATCGCCAGCGTCACGGCGATGATTATCGGCGGGTGGAACATATAAACGGCGAAGGCGCTGTCGGACAGTTTTCGTGCAAAACTATCGCCATGGTTGAACTTATCACGAAACAGGGCCATTAAACCTGCCGTCATCGAAACAGCGACAAAGGATTCCCACAAGACAAACGAAATGCTGAGCCAGGAGACTCCCCCGCCAAAGCTTCCGGTAAAGGTTTTTATGTTCAGGACATGCGCCGAAAAATTATAGACCCCGGCTATCCATTTAATTACAAACAAACCGGCAAAGCCGACAGTGAGGCCCGCTATCAGCCACCTTTTGCCGACAGCCGAAGTTATACGTTCGTAAAAATTTGTGCGATAGGCGAGTATCCCGGCAATGAACAGTACAATGTACGAGGAAAAGTAGCAAAGCTGCATTCCCCAGAAGATGGTGCCCAGGGGAAAGACCAATCTTACCAGGAATGCCCCGGCTGCGACGATCATGATCAGTGCGATCAGTACGCCGAAACTCCCCTTAACCGGCCCCGTCCTGGTGTTTGCAGTCGCCGGCGAGACAATCTTCAGCAGTGCGTATATAATTGAAAAAACCAAGAGCGCCAACGCGAACCACATTGGCCCGATGCCGAGAAGGTGCATCCCAGCTGACATAAAATATTGCCGATAGAATTGAAGAAAGTTCGACGCACCGCCCGTCCATACCGATGACGGTACTTCCACCCAGAGTATGAAAGGGGTTATCACCAGCAAATAGAACAGTGCCGGCAGACCCAGCCGTCTCCAGCGATCTTTTACAAAGCGGCCAAGGCCCTTCCGGTCAAGAGCCCCCGGCGTAAAATAGCCAGCCACCAAAAACAGCAAGCCCATGGAAAAGCCCTGAACGAATGTTTGGAAAAGGCCGAAAAAGATCTGACCGAAAAATTCTTTCACATGCTGCTCGTTATAATACCACAGGCCGAGGTTGCTGTAGGTTACGGCCAGATGCAGCAAAATGACCAGCACAATGACCATCACCCGCAGATTGTCTATATAGTAATATCTGACGGGATTGTTTTTCATTGAAACCCCAGGGGCAGGCCCGGTTGAGATTGCGGGAACAGTGCCAGAATCATTTGGTTAGTGCATTAATAATATCTTGTCCTTTTGCCGTTGGAATAATTCTCAAAAAGGTATCACGCGTTCCTCCCGGCAGCTTGTCGACAAGTTCCAACCTTACGTATCCGTTCTTCTCCAACGCCTCAATAGCACCAAGTTGATTTCCCTGAACCAGACTCGCATGGAGCAAGTAATCGTCAGGAGATGCCCCGAGCAGCCATCTCATGGAATTAAGGCCAATATTCAGCAGCTTCTTTGACTGCTGATCCAGCAACACAGCTTCTTTCGTGCACGGGTCGCAAGTTGAACCGGCGCAGGATGGTGCGACAAAGATAAGGGTTAACAATATAAACATGGATACACCGAATAATTTCATATGATCCCTCCACCGATTAGTATCACGGACCTTGATTTGTCAAGACGGTTCCCCGGGGAAACTGACCCATGGCGCTTCCGTTATTATCATCCTTGCATTGCACTGAACTGTCAAGCGGTTTCTTGCAAGGCGGGTGCAGCAGGCTTAACATAGCGACAGATGATTTTTTGCCGGGATGGGCGTAACTCTCCGCGGGCTATTTTTCTTGACCGGTTTTCCCCACTCGGATAATATATCGAAACCCATCGGGAAATCTGAAGGTAATAATGAAACGAAGATCCTTTGATTACGACGAAGAGATTCTGACCCAGATCAACGCACGCATCAAAAAGGGCGCCGCGGATCCCGGCGACGAGGTCCAGGATGTCAACGATATCATTAACAGGACAAGCGGTGCCGTAATCGAGGTCAACAAGGAACTTGGCAGCGGCTTCCCTGACAAGGTATATGAGAACGCCCTCATGCTGGAACTGAGAAAACAGGGATTGAGGAGCAGAAACCATGTTCCGGTGAAGGTAAAATATAAAGGCGTCGA
>DNYO01000132.1 GCA_003506795.1 Deltaproteobacteria bacterium | reverse complement strand
ATAAATGACCATGCTATGCGAAACGTGTTCAAAGGAATTTGAGAAGACAACCTGCCCGCACTGTAAGGAAGACATATTCCGATTTGGTGCCTATTGTTATCTTTGCGGACGGGAATTGACCGTTGAGTTACCGGCTTCAGAAGAACCCGCCGATGACGATGATTTTTCGAGGAGGGTGCTATGCAGCGACGGGAACTGTATCGGGGTGATAAACGAAAAAGGTATCTGCAAGGTATGCGGAAAGCCGTACACACCGCAATCGGACTAGCCCTTCTTTCGCTTCTCTTAAGTTCCTGCACGACCTACGGCATCTATGCGGGAAACTTAAGGAGCGGGAAGAATTTCTTCAATGAAGGAAAGTACACCGAAGCACAGAGGTATTTCGAAGAAGCGGCCGCGCGTAACATCGATGGAGCGGCGTTCACGTATCTCGCCGTTATCGCTTACAGACAGAATGACCTCCACAGGGCATCCGGTTTAATAGCCAGCGCCGGGAAATCCCCGCCGGACACGATCACGTCGCTGAGGATGTACGCATACAAAGCTCTCATCCTCCTTGGCCTCGACGACCCCGGGGGGATGAAGGCACTCAAGGAATATATCGATCGCTATGACAGTCTCTATCCCCTTGAATCCATAAAAGACATAAAGGATATGTGGCGATCCGGCAAGATCGACCGCGTGTTCCTGGAAGCCATCATGGACGAACAGATACGGTGGTACGAACAGGACATGGAACTTTATATATATGACAATTTAGGTTATTACTCCCGCGACAGGAGGGAGTTCTGAAGGGTGATACCATGGGTTTTTTTGAAAAGATCAAGAACGGACTGACAAAAACACGAGACCAGATTAAGACGAAGATTGAATGGTTCGTCTCGGGAAAGCCCATCGATGAGGATGCCTTCGACGAGATCGAAGAGGCACTGATACTGGCCGATGCGGGGCTGGAGACAACACAGCTTCTCGTCGACGCCCTCAAGGAGAAATGGAGGCGCGGGCTCATAAAGACAACCGACGACATCAGGTCATCCATGAAGGAAGAGGTGCAAAACCTGCTGACCCCCATTGAATCTCCGATCACGACGGACAGCAAGAAACCCTTTGTCATACTTACTCTGGGCGTGAACGGGGTCGGCAAGACAACAACCATTGCCAAGATGGCCGGGATCTTTCTCAACGACGGCAAGAAAGTCCTTTTCGGTGCCTGCGATACTTTTCGGGCCGCGGCCATCGAGCAACTCGATGTATGGGCGAAGCGGCTCAACGTCGAAATGGTGAAGCACGCCGACGGCTCCGACCCGGCGGCGGTCGCCTTCGATACGGTCAAGGCCGCGAAATCCCGGGGGACCGACATCGTCATCCTCGACACGGCGGGAAGGCTCCACACAAAAGCAAACCTCATAGAGGAGATGAAAAAGATACGCCGTGTCATCTCAAAGGAGATTGAAGGCGCCCCTCACGAAGTCCTCCTCGTGGTGGATGCCACGAACGGACAGAACACAATAGCCCAGGCGAAAACATTTCACGAGGCCGTCGGGGTCACGGGCATTGTCATCACCAAGCTCGACGGAACAGCCAAGGGCGGCTTCATCCTTCCGATAGCCCACCTTCTCGGCATACCCGTCCGGTACGTAGGCGTCGGCGAGAAGGTCGACGACCTTATCCCCTTCAATGCAAAAGAATTCGCTGAAGCGATGTTCGAATAGGGGCGGGTCTCCGTCCCTTTTATTTTTCCCCGGACAGTATAATCTCCCCTGTCGCTATCCGCTGGAGTGTGGTGGGATAGAGGATGTGTTCCTGCACGAGAACACGCTCGGCCAATGTCTCGGGCGTGTCGCCGGGCATGACGGGCACGGTTACCTGGGCAAGGATTGAGCCCCTGTCATATTCCTCGGTGACAAGATGGACCGTTACCCCGGATTCCGTCTCACCTGCTGCGATGACCGCCTCGTGAACGCGGATGCCGTACATCCCCTTGCCTCCGTGTTTCGGCAGGAGAGCGGGGTGGATGTTGAGGATGCGCCCCCTGAAATGGGCGAGTGTCTTCGGGCCCAGTTTCTTCATATACCCGGCAAGCGCAACGACGTCGACCTTGTGCAGGATGAGCGCATCCAGAATGGCCTGATCCAGTCTGTCCGGATCGGGATGGGTCTTCCCGCTTAAATAATAGTTGGGGATACCTTCGTTCCTTGCGCGCTCCAGGGCNNACGACCGGCACCGCGCTGAGCCTCCCTGCCTTGCAGGCGTCAATGATCGCCTGCATATTGCTTCCGCCATGTGAGGCGAGAAATCCTATGTTCATCAAATGCCCCCTGCTGAAAAATTAGGTTCGACACACAGGGTCCTGCCGCTCAGAAGAAAATAAGCCTGATTCCGCTTTTGCCTCCGATGCCTTTGAACCCTCAGGCTATCTTCTAAAAAGGAATCCCCTCCAGGCGTTCTTCCTGACTTCCCTCACCGGCTCGCAGGGGAAAAACAGCTTCAGGGCCTCTTTCTTTTCCCTGCCGATGATGCCTGAAACGATCAAAACCCCTTTACTTTTCCAGAGGCCCATAATGTGGCCCGATGTCAGGGCAAACGTACGGATGTCGAGATTGGCGAGAACAACATCATATTTGCCGCCCACATCCATGAGGTCCGCACAGACGATTTCAATATCCGATGCATCATTGAGGAGCATGTTCTTTTGCGCTGAAAGGACGGCGTCCAGGTCGTTGTCGACGGCATAGACATATTTAGCACCCTTAAGACGTGCGTAAAGGGACAGAAGACCCGAGCCGCAGCCGATATCGAGGACACGCTTTCCTGAAAAGTCGACGTCCTTCATAAGCTTCATCATGAGCCGTGTCGACTCATGTCTGCCCGTCCCGAAGGCCATTCCCGGTTCGATGGTGATATAACGGACACCTTTGCGCTGCGAGTTCCAGGGTGCCCGGATGACAATGTCCTCAACGGTAATGGGACGGAAATACCGCCTGGCCATTTCGGAATAGTCACGACGGGCCTCCTCGGTAACCCGAACGTCTCCAATGGGTATGCCGCTTTGCCGAATAGCTGACAGAAAGGTTTCGACGTGCTCGGGATAGGCCCTGATAATCGTTTTCGAATTCTCTTCCACAACCCATATTCCGGAGGGAGAGTGGAGGGTATAGATCTCTTCGGGAAGAAGTTCTTCAGCCCCCGGGTCAACTACGATATCGACACGCCGCACGGGTTCCGGATGTTTGGGTTTCAATGATTTTCCTCGCTGTGGAGGGGGACATGTTTGAGAGGGCCTTTAGCCGGAAGACCGGGGGTTCTCCCTCGGGTCATCGTGCATCTTTGTTAAGAACGCTCCCCGTTTGCGACATGTCGTAGCCCTCATGGTCCTTCATGGAATGCAGAAAAAGGGGCTCGTTGAGAAAATCGAGAAAGGCCTTCGTCTGCGCACTTGTATACCGGTCATAGGGAACGACGAGATCGAAGCGTTCCTTGAAAAGGGGCACAAAATCGAGATTCAGCATGGCAGCGATGTAGCGTATGCCCACGGAGGCGTCGGCGGTCCCGCGCACGACAGCTGTGCCGGCACCCAGGTGGGACTCAGCCTCGCGATCATATCCGTTGATCTTCGATGGTTCGATACCGGCCTCCATGAGGAGAAAATCGAAGAGAAGCCGCGTGCCCGTACCTTTTCTTCTATTAATGAAGCTCGCGCCGCGCGAGGCCAGGTCGCCAAGGGATGCTATGCCGGCGGGGTTGCCCTTTTGCAGGTAAAGCCCTTGTTCCCTGAAGAAAAGATTGATGACGGCATAGTTTTCGCTTTCGAGATACTTTCGGAGATAGGAGAGCGTGTAGCCCTTCTTCTCCATGTCATAGATGTGCACGCAGGATGCCGATGCGGTATGATCCCGAAGAAGTTCCAGACCCCTCAGACTTCCCACCGGTGCATAAAAGACCGTCGTTCCTTTCTGGGACGCATTGAAGAGATCGATGATCTTTTTCAGAAGCGGATCATCGCTTCCGGCTATAAAGACAAGCTTTTCCCGCTGTGTGTTCTCAAGTATCCAATCGTCGATGAGTTCCCTGGCGAAGGATATCTTGCCGCCGATCCTGACCGCGGGAAGGCGCGATTCCTGCACCAGCCGGTATATCATCTTTTCGTTGATCCTGAGATATTTCGAAACTTCTTTTGCCGACATTATCTCCATCTGGACATTATAGCGAAAAGATTTCCTATAATCAATCCACCTTATTACGAATATCCCCTTGTTTATAAAATGGACCGGCCGGTCCCGCGCTCCACGCGTGACGCCCCGGCGCTTCACGCCTTGTATCTTCGATCTTCACAACATCCGTTGACAGCCACCCATGTTCCTGATATATTTGCAGATATTGTATCCATACCGACCATCAGCGTGACATGTCAGCATGTATGAAGAAAGATTCTATCGCCGGATATCACGACCTGCCGAACTCGTTTGCTATGAGGTCAAACACAGGGAAACAGATTTGTTCTGCTGTACCTCGTGCGATCTCGGCCCTTTTATAAAGGAACGTGTCCTCTTTTACCGCCACCAGCTCGAGGAATATATACGGCTGAAGCCTTTTTTTCAGGAAAGCCTGGTGCCCGTCCCTAAGGACCGCCTGGCCCCACCCATAATCCGCGAAATGATCGAGGCATCGGCCGTGATCGGGGTCGGGCCGATGGCCACCGTCGCCGGCGCCGTGGCCGAGTTCACAGGCCGGGACATCATGTCTCTTACGGAAGACTTCATCATCGAGAACGGCGGCGACATCTATCTAAGAGCCTCGGCGGAGCGCATCATACAGGTCCATGCCGGCGTTTCGCCTTTCAGTGAACGGATTGGTATCAAGATCCATCCCGGACCACAGGCCCGGGGAGTGTGCACCTCGTCGGGAACCGTGGGCCACTCCCTGAGCTTCGGCAACGCGGACGCGGTTTGCATCCTGGGCCGCTCCTGCCTGTTTGCCGATGGACTTGCAACTTGCCTCGGTAATATTGTAAAAAAGAAGGACGATATTGCTGACGCCGTCGAGCAAGGACAGCAGTTCCCCGGTATAACGGGGATATTGATCATCCTCGGCGACCAGCTCGCTGCCTGGGGTGATCTCGATATCGTCGAACTATAAATTCCGCGAGTCTGCCCGGCAAGGCTCAAGAGAACACGCGAGGACCAACATGAAGAAGAGGATCATTCTCCGCTTTAAGAAAGACACCATCGACAAGCCTATCGTTTACCGGCTCGTCAAGGATTTCAACCTTGTTTTCAATATCCTGAGGGCCAACATATCCCCGAAGGCGGAGTCCATGATGGTCATCGAGGTCGAAGGGACAGAAACAAATTTCAAGAAAGGGATGAAATACCTTACGGGCCTTGACATCGACACGGAACCCATGGAACGGGACATCAACCGGGACGAGGCGAAGTGCGTTCACTGCGGCGTCTGCACCAGCGTTTGCGCTCCTGAAGCGCTGTACATAAAGGACAGAAAGACAATGAAGGTGGAGTTCGACTATAATCGCTGCGTCGCCTGCGAGCTCTGCGTCCGGGTTTGTCCCGTCAAGGCGATGAATGTCTCCTTCGAGTAGAACGTGCCGATACCCAGGATATATTTGGACAATAACGCCACGACGCCCGTCCATCCGCAGGTGGCCGACGCCATCAGGCCGTTCCTGAACGGGCTCTTCGGAAACCCTTCAAGCCTCCATTTTGCGGGAAGAGAGGTTAAGACCTCCTATGAAGCGGCTCGCGGGCAAATTGCCCGTACGATCGGCGCCGGGGTCGAAGAGGTCGTCATTACGAGCTGCGGCAGTGAGGCCGACAATCACGCCATAAAAGGGATTGCGCTCGCGGCCGGGAAGGGTCACATCATTACTTCAATGGTGGAACACCCCGCGGTCCTCAACGTCTGCCGGTACCTGGAAACGAGGGGCTTCACCGTTACATACCTTCCCGTCGACGGTCATGGCCTTGTCGACCCTGACGATGTGCGGCGTTCCATCAAGAAAGACACCATTTTGATCTCCATCATGTACGCCAATAACGAGACAGGCACGGTAATGCCCGTTGGCGATATAGCCCGCATCGCACGGGAAAAGGAAATCCCCTTTCATTCCGACATGGTGCAAGCACTGGGGAAACTGGACGTCGACGTACGGACCCTTGGCGTCGATCTCGCCAGCTTTTCGGGACACAAGGTCTACGCCCCAAAGGGAGTCGGGGCGCTCTACGTTCGTGAAGGCATCGGCCTGCACAATCTCATCCACGGCGGACACCAGGAATCGGGAAGACGGGCCGGAACGGAGAATGTCATCGGTATCGTGGCTTTCGGCAAGGCCTGTGAGATAGCCGGAGACAGGATGGACGAACGAAGCATTGCCACGGAGGCACTGCGCAAGCGACTCCTGGACGGGATTCTTGAGCGAATCGACCATGTGCGGCTAAACGGTCATCCCGTGCAAAGAGTCTCCAATACACTGAATCTCAGTTTCCAGTTCGTGGAATCGGAATCTCTCCTTCTCGCCCTCGACATGAAGGGCGTGGCCGTATCATCGGGGTCGGCCTGCTCGTCGGGTTCCTCCGAGCCTTCCCACGTGCTCCTGGCAATGGGCATCCCGGGAGATCTCTGTCAGAGCGCCCTTCGCTTCAGCCTGGGACGCGACAACACCCGGGAGGAGATAGACTACGTTATCGAGATCCTCCCCGGCATCGTAGCCAGGCTGCGCGAAATGTCACCTTTTTACAAAAGATAGAAAAGAAATAGGTCTTATGGGACTTATTGGACCTATTAAAGGCGTTTTGTTCTCATGACCATAGAAAAAACCTTCTTCATCCATACCACCGGCTGCAAGGCCAACCAGTGGGACAGTTCCGTCATTGCTGAGAACCTGGCGAAGGCCGGGCTTGTCCAGACGCCGATGGACCGGGCCGGTCTCGTGGTGATCAACGCCTGCACCGTCACTGAAGGGGCCGTCCGGGACATCCGCCGTTTCCTGAACAGGGTGAAAAGAGAGAATCCAGGCGCCAGGTGTGCTCTGGTCGGTTGTCACGGGCAGGTTTACCCCGATGATAATTTCGGGGTCGACCTTGTTCTCGGACAGATGGAGAAATTCATGGCGGACCGGTATACGGGACCACGGGGAACCTTTATCACTGCCCGGGAATCTTTCAGCATCGAACAGGGGCCCCGGGAATTCATCATGGAAGGCAAAACCCGGTTTTTCTTCAAGATCCAGGATGGCTGCGACAGGTTTTGCAGCTACTGCATAGTGCCCTATGCGAGAGGCATTCCGCGCAGCAGGCCCCTTGCAGAGATACTGGATGCAATGGAAACCCTGAGGGACAAAAGGATTCAGGAGGTAGTCCTGACGGGGATCGAGATCTCCGCCTGGCGGGACGGGCAGCGTGAATACGGCCTCACCGACCTCATCCGTCTTCTCGAGGATGTTCCCACGCCGCCCAGGATACGCCTGAGTTCCATTGACCCCCTTATGTTCGACGGCACGTTTATCGACACCGTCGCCCGTTCACGAAAGGTAGCAAAAAGCTTTCATATTCCCCTTCAAAGCGCCTCGGACCCGGTGCTTTCCGCCATGAGAAGACCCTACCGGCAAGGCGATATCCGAAGAATCCTGAGCGAGGTCCTGGGGAAGATCCCCGATGCGGGAATCGGCATGGACGTCATAACCGGTTTCCCGGGAGAGGACGAAGACCGCTTCCTCGAGACCGCGGCATTCCTGGACTCCTGCGGCGCCTACTATCTCCACGTCTTCCCTTTTTCGGCAAGGCCGGGCACAAAGGCGGCCCTTATGGACGGGAAGGTCCCCGAAAGCATCAAGAAAGAACGGGTCAGGATACTCAAACGCCTCGATGCAAAGAAGCGCGAGACATTTCACGGGCGCTTCACCGGCAGGCAGGCGCACATCATTCCCGAGGGCAAGCGCTACCTCGGGCACTATATGCGTGGATATACCGACAACTATATACCCGTTTACATTCCTTATGATAAGAAGCTTGAAAACAGGATAGTAGAGGTAACGATCGACAGGCTCGAGGGCACCCTTGTAATAGGGAGACCGGCCCCTCGTATTCCGACGGTATGACGAAGGAAACAATGCCGACACCAGGGACTTTTTCAACCTGTTGCTCGATTTTCGAGGTTCATCATTGTCTTTTTTGATTGGTTATTGTAATAATGATCATCAGGTTATTGTCTTTTTCGGCTGGTTATTGGTTGATGTCTTTCTTACGGGGTTGGGGTGACGATGTCCGGTTTCGGTGTCTTTCTCGTGTGGTTTGCCAAGGTCCTGAATGGGGCGCTTACCATCTATTTCTGGGTGATCTTCGCACGGGCCCTCTTTTCATGGATACGGCCAAACCCCTATAATCCCATCGTCCGGACCGTTTACAAGCTTGTGGACCCCGTTACGTACCGTATATCCAGGATCCTTCCCACCCGTTTCGGCATGGTCGATATCGCTCCCTTTTTTCTGATGCTTATTATCATCTTTCTTCAGGAACTCATCACAAGGCTTCTTCTCCAGCTTGCTCTCAGAGTCTGAGGGACGATCATGAACGTGGAGATCAGGGTAATACCCAACGCTAAAAAAAATGCGATAACGCGTACCGGAGACGGCATCACGGTGAGACTTACGGCCCTGCCGCTGGAAGGCAGGGCGAATGAAGAATTGATACGCTATCTGTCGGATGTCCTCAAGGTCAGGAAATCGGCGATCAGGATCGTGAGGGGCGAGAAAAACAGACGGAAGGTCCTCGACATCCCTATCGATGAAAAACTACTCCATACCCTTCTGGGCGACCCGGTATGAATAGTACACAAACGACCCCGGGTTTGCGCCAAAACGGTCGGCTTCAGGCCCGTTGCGAACAAAAAGGCAACAGTTACAAGAGGTTAATTTCCTTGACAGAAAACGGTAAACTCTTTATATTATCTATCTTCAAAAGAAGGGCGGCCTTTTGCTAATACGACTCTCAGAAATAGAAGATGTGCTGGTCGTGAAGGGTGAGATGGATATTAAGCGATTCGCGATGACGGACGATACTGAATTCAGACTGCTTGCGCCGGTGAGCTACGAGCTTACCGTGGCGAAATTCGATGATACGGTTACAATCGAAGGACCGGTCACTGCCCGGATGTCTCTCCCCTGTTCGCGGTGCCTCGAGGACTTTGACCTCGACCTGTCCCTCAGGATGGCCATCAAACTCACCGAGAAAAGCGCGTCTCCCGACGCCGCGGAGATGGAACTCCACAATGAGGACCTGGACGTCTATTATTACGAAGGTGACGAAATCGATCTCGATCCCTATGTTTACGAGGAAGTTATGCTCAATATGCCGATGAGACCGCTCTGCAGGGAGGAGTGCAAAGGGATCTGTCCGACCTGTGGCAAGAACAGGAACACTGAGCCCTGTGATTGTCCCGAGGCACCTTTAAGCCTCTTCGGCGAAAAATTAAAATCTTTCTTAAATTGACAAGGAGTACATTATGGCTGTACCAAAACGAAAAACTGCAAAGGCAAGACGGGACAAGAGACGCACCCATTACACGGCATCACCCGTCGCGGTCGTGGCGTGCCCGAACTGCAAAGAACCCAAACTTCCCCATGCCGTCTGCCCCAAGTGCGGAATGTACAAGGGAAAACAGTACATTGCCGTCGAGGAAGCCTGATAAGGGATGATACGGATTGCCGTTGATGGAATGGGTGGCGATTTTGCGCCTCAGGAGATAGTCAGAGGGGCGCAGTCAGTTTCCCGCGAAGGTCTCGCTTCCATAGTTCTCGTCGGCGACGAAGAAAAGATGAAACCCTTTGTGACGGACCATGCAAACCTGACCATGGTCCACACACCCGTTTGCGTGGGGATGAACGAGGCCCCCTCGAATGCCCTGAGGAAGAAGAAGGATTCTTCCATGAACAGGGCTTTCGAGTTGCACAAGAGCGGCGAGGTCCAGGCCGTCGTTTCAGCGGGAAATTCCGGCGCGGCGATGGCGTTTGCCATCTTTACCCTCGGCCGGATCCCCGGCGTGGACAGGCCCGCGATCGCGACGCTCCATCCGCGCATGGGAGAAGGTGTTTCGATTCTCCTCGACGCCGGCGGCACAGTGGACTGCAAGCCCACGCACCTCGCCCAATTTGCCCTAATGGGCAATGCCTTCGCCGGTTCCGTCCTTGGAATCGATTCCCCAAAGGTCGGTATTCTCTCGAACGGTGAGGAAGAAACCAAGGGAAACGAATTGACCCGGGAGGCCCATTCCCTTATCAAGGAACTTGGAATCAACTACCTGGGTTACGTCGAGGGGACCGATATGTACAACGGAAGGACCGACGTAGTTGTAAGCGACGGTTTCGTTGGCAACATAGCCCTCAAGATCAGCGAGGGGGTCGCCGATTTTATTTTTAAATTCTTCAAAGAGGGTATCAGGAACAGCCTTAAGGCAAGGATGGGTTACCTCCTGCTGAATGACCTTTTCAAGGAATTCCAAAGGAAGGCGGACTATTCCGAGACCGGCGGCGCACCTCTTCTGGGGGTCGACGGGGTCTGCATCATATGTCACGGAAAATCGAACGAAAAGGCCATGCGCAATGCCATACTGCTGGCCAGGAAGTTCGTTGAAAAAGGCCTCAAGGAATCCATCAATGAGACCATGCAGGACTATCAATCGCTGCAGAAAGTAAAGGAGAGGTAAGACATGGATTATTTTTTATCGGATGACCAGAAGAGCATACGGACGCTGGCGCGGAGAATAGCAGAGGAAAAGGTCCTTCCCGTTCGTGCGGAGCTTGATGAAACAGGAAAGTTTCCCTGGGACATAATGAAGAATTGTGCCGAAACAGGGCTCTTCGGAGTCAGCATCCCCGAGGCATACGGCGGTATGGGAGGGGGATCCTTTGAAAACTGCATCGTCGTTGAGGAATTGAGCAAGGCCTGCCTCGGCGTATCTGTAAGCTATGCGGCCAGTCTTCTGGGCGCCTACCCCATCCTGCTTGGCGGATCGGAGGAGCAGAAGAAGAAATACCTCTCCCAGATAGCCAGCGGGTCGAAGCTGGGAGCCTTCGGCCTCACCGAGGCCAATGCAGGCAGCGATGCCCAGGGCATCCGGACCGAGGCTAAAAAGGACGGCGACTATTATATACTCAACGGAACCAAGCAATGGATAACCAACGGCGGCGAGGCCGACATCTATACCGTAATAGCGATGACCGACCGCTCCAAAGGAGGCAGGGGTGCCACGGCTTTCATCCTTGAAAAAGGCATGGAAGGCTTCACTTTCGGCAAGAAAGAGAACAAGCTCGGCATTCGGGCATCCGCCACCCGGGAACTGGTATTTCAAGATTGCAAAGTTCCGAAGGAAAATGTTATAGGTAGAGAAGGTCTGGGCTTCATCCTAACGATGAGAACATTTGACAGGACCCGCCCAGGGATAGGTGCGCAGGCGGTTGGGGTTGCCCACGGCGCACTTGATGCAGCAGTACAATACGCGCGTGAAAGGGAACAGTTCGAGAGAAAGATCATCTCCTTTCAGGCGATACAGCATATGCTCGCCGATATGGCGATACAGGTAGAGGCGGCACGCGCTCTCGTGTATTCGGTGGCCCGGTACATCGACAGCAATCCGAAGGATTTCTCCAAGGTGTCGGCCATGAGCAAGGTCTTCCCCAGCGACGTTGCCATGAAAGTTGTCGTCGATGCCATACAGGTCTTCGGCGGATATGGCTATATGAAGGAGTATCCCGTCGAGAAGATGATGCGCGATGCCAAGATACTCCAGATATACGAGGGCACGAACCAGATACAGAGAAATATAATCGGGCTGGAGCTGATCAAGGCATCGGCCTCGAAGAAGAAATAATAGCGTGAGACACTGATCTCGCGAGGAAAAAAATCCACAACCCGGCGAGAGAGGATAGATGAAGAAGACGGGCATAGTGTTTCCGGGACAGGGTTCCCAGTATATCGGCATGGGCAGAGATCTCTACGAGAGGTTCGACTACGTTCGAGACATGTTCGACACGGCCGACAGGGTCCTTGGCATTCCCATAACGGATCTTTGTTTCAACGGCCCCGAGGACGAACTGCGCCAGACGTATAACACGCAGCCGTCGCTGCTTCTCGTCGGCTATGCTGTCTATGAGGCCTTAAGGAGGGAAGCGGGCATCGAACCTTTTCTCGTCGCCGGCCACAGCCTTGGCGAATATACGGCCCTTCTGGCAAGCGGCTTTTTTACCTTTGAAGAAGCCCTGACCATTACCAGAAAGAGAGGGCTACTCATGGAAGAGGCCTGTCCGAAGGGAAAAGGCGGTATGGTGGCGCTTATCGGTGCCAACATGGATAAGATTGCGCCGATCCTTGCGGAAATATCCCATGACGATTACGTGGCCGTTCCCGCAAACCTCAATTCCGCGGAACAGGTGGTCCTTTCAGGAAACGCCGAGGCGCTGAAGGAAGCCGTTGAAAGGCTTAAAGGCACCGGGTACAAAAAGGCCGTCTTCCTCAACGTCTCCGGGCCGTTCCATTCTCCGCTCATGCAGGAGGCCGCGGACCGGTTGAAAAGCGAACTGGCGGACTTGAGTCACGGGGATCTTTCCATCCCTGTCGTCTTTAATGTCGACGCGACCCCCGGAAATGAAAAGGGCACGGTGGACGACAAGCTCTATCGTCAAATGTTCTCTCCGGTGCTGTGGGAAAAATGCGTCAGGAAGATGGCTGACGAAGGCGTGGAGATATTTATCGAGGCAGGCCCCCAGAAGGTGCTTTCCAACCTCGTGAAACGGATCGTGCCCGGCGTTGCCTGTGTAAACGTCGAAAAATTCGATGAGATAGAATCGGTCAAGGGGCTTATAGCATGAACGGAACAGTAACAGTCGTTACAGGCGGCGCCCAGGGTATCGGAAGGGCAATTTCAGAACTCATCGCCGACAAGGGCGGCGACATCGCGATCTTTGATATAATCGACGGATCTGAGGCCAGACAGGCCATTCAATCCAAAGGCAGGCGCTGCGAGATTTACAATGTCGATGTCTCGGATTTTCAGGCTGTCCAGGGGGCTGTCGATCAGGCGCTCAAAGACCTGGGCAAGATCGACAATCTCGTGAACAACGCCGGTATCACCATGGACAAACTCCTGGTGAGAATGAAGGAAGAGGACTGGGACCGGGTCATCAGAGTGAATCTGAAGAGCGTCTTCAACTGCACGAAGGCCGTCGTCAGGCACATGCTCAAGTCAGGCGGCAGCATCGTAAATATCTCTTCCATCGCGGGCGTCATGGGAAACCCCGGACAGGCCAACTATGCGGCCAGCAAGGCCGGCATCATCGGCTTCACCAAGAGCGTCGCCAGGGAATATGCGGAGCGGTCCATCAGGGTCAACGCCGTCGCTCCGGGATTCATCAGGACGAAGATGACGGACATGCTCGATGAAAAGACGAAAGAATCGATGTATGGGGCAATTCCACTCAAACGGCTCGGGGAACCCCGGGACGTCGCAAGCGTAGTATACTTTCTTCTTTCGAAATACGGCAGCTACGTGACGGGGGAGGTGATAAATGTCAACGGTGGGTTGTACATGTAAAGAAGCCCATGAACGGAAATAAACCGTCGAACCGGCGGATTCCGGGGGAGCTTGAAGGAACTTTCAATAAAACAAGGAGGTGGCTTAATGCCAGTAACTGAAAAAGTAAAGAAGATGATCGTGGATCAGCTCGGGGTAAGCGAATCGGAAGTTATTCCGGAAGCTAAGTTCATTGATGACCTCGGCGCCGATTCTCTAGATATCGTTGAGCTTATTATGGCACTGGAAGACGAATACAGCATAGAGATCCCCGATGAGGACGC
>DNYO01000246.1 GCA_003506795.1 Deltaproteobacteria bacterium | reverse complement strand
TATACCTTTTTCTCGTCCTGGGAAAGTCCGAAACCCGGATCGTATTTGCTCCAGTTCGCGGGAATGGAACATGTAAAGTAATTCCCCTGAGAAACATACTCTTTCCATTCCGGTTTTTCATCCAGCCCGGTGCACAAGACGGGGTAAAGGGCTATGGCAGCAACGAAGGCAAGAACTCCTGATACGATTTTCCGTGCGGTACACATCTCATTCATACATCCTCCCATGTGTAAAAAAAGAGGCGCCTGATCACCTGTGTGATGAGAGACCGACCATCTTCGCTGAAACAAGTCCCTCACTTTTGCTTTCACATTCAAGCATTCAAACACTCAAACATTCAAGCTTTTTTATGTGTGGTCATTACCCGAAAGACAGGCTGATTTTGCAAAATCAAGCACCATGAGCGCCCCCTGCAACGCGCGTCTTTCGTCGCGTCGAGGGTCACTATTTCTCGCAGTGGAAACCGTAATACCTCGGGGGAAAACCGTCCGCATAGGGGGTGGTGATTTCCCCTGCACTGACCAATTGAGGGCTGTAGCCGGCCGGGCAGTTGCATGCGCCGGTGAACGCGTTGGGTCTTTCGCAGTTTCTCTGCGTTTCCCCGTAAGCCCCTACGTAGGCCACCTGAAAATAAGAGCCCCCACCGGATTGCGCGGACTCTTTTCCCGTGTAGCCTGTTATGTCTTTTATCACGTTGGTTGAATCGCCGGAAAGAGCCTGCCCATCCCACAGATGGAACAACGACAGTGCGATGGCCACACAAATGAAGAATTTTGGTGCCTTTTTCATGATCTTCCTCCTCATCAGTCCAATGATCCAGCACGGGATGGCCATTCTGGAATTCATTGTTTATCGACCATCGTATATTACTTTTGAGGCGAAGAAAAAGACGCGTTTATCAGCATTAAATTGCATGCCCCGGCAAATGATTGCGTACTGAAAAGCCGCATTTCCCGGAAGACCGACGGCAGTTTTTACCTTGTCCGCCCGTATCCCGTTTTACCCGGGGCCTTGACCGCCCTTGTTTCAATCGTTCTTTGTACGCGAGGGGTATCGAGAAACCTGCACAGTTTTCCCCGGGATCGTTCATTGGCGGCCTTTTTAATGGAGAAACTCAGGAACAATTCTTCCTTTGCCCGTGTGACTGCCACGTAGAGCAGCCTTTTTTCTTCTTCCATGTCGCCGCCATCGCCGTCGTCAAAGGACCTTCTCGAGGGGAACACGCCGTCAACGAGGCCGATAAGGAAGACCCTCCCCCATTCGAGGCCCTTTGCCGAATGGACCGTGGAGAGGGTGAGAAATTCAGCGCCGTCGTCTTTTGTGTCCTTGTCGGGGTCAACAGACACGTCGGCGAGGAAATCCTTAAGGTTCGTGTATCTGCGGGCCATCTGGCCGAGCATGGTGAGCTCCTTTACCCTCGACGGCTCCTTTTTGTATTTGGCTTCCATTATGGGGCCGTAATGTTCCATGACCAGGTCGACCTGGCGGGACGGCGTCATAGACGTAAGAGAGATGGCATTGAGAAGTTTTTTGAAGGAGACGAATACGTCAGAGTTTTTTTGGCCCGTGCACAGCGGCGCAAAAACCTTTTCGATGATTTCGGCGAGACTGTTGTAGTGGGTGATCATCTCGAGGAGTCTTTCGACGGTTCGGGCGCCGATGCCGGGAAGGAGCAAAAGAACCCGGTGCCACGCCAGTTCGTCGGCGGGGTTGGCTATCAGCCTCAAGTAGGAGATGACATCGCGGACATTGGCCATCTCGTAAAATTTGCGGCCCCCGAAGAGTTTGAAGCGAATACCTCTTTTTACCAGTTCAGCCTGGAGCGCCATCGAGGTGAAAGCGGTCCTGAAGAGGACGGCTATTTCTCTCACGGGGAATCCTGTTTTCGTGAAGGCCTGGACCTTGCGCGCCACCCAGGCGGCCTCTTCGTAGACATCATCGAAGCGCGAGACGACGGGTTTTTCGCCGATCGTACCGGTGGCGGAAACGAGCCGTTTTTCGAACTTGTGAGACATGGTATTGAGGATGGCGTTGCCGACATCGAGGATGGATTGGGTGCTGCGGTAGTTTTCCTCAAGCATGATCACCTTGCAGCCCGGGAAATCGCCGGGGAACCGGAGGATGTTCATGTGATTGGCGCCCCGGAAACCGTAGATGCTCTGCGCGTCGTCACCCACCACCATGAGATTTTTGTGGTTTGCCGACAGGAGCCGGACGATATCCGCCTGGACGCCGTTCGTGTCCTGGAATTCATCGACCATGATGTACCGGTACCGTGACGAGAGCCTCTGTCTTACCTCGTCTATCCCGAGGACGACCCTGAGATAGACCAGGAGGTCGTCATAATCGACGCAGTTGTTCCTGAGCTTGTATTCGGCGTATTCCTTCTGTACCGTCCTTATCTCCCCGAGCCGGTCCTCGTAGTCCACGTATGTTTTCAGGACCGCGTCGCCGACGTCCATCTCCTTGTTTATACAGAGGCTGAAGACGTTCTTCAGCTCATTCTTTTTGGGGAATTCCTTGTCCTGATCGTATCCCATTTTGTTGCAGCAGCGGCGGATCGCCTCCTCCGCGTCCCCTTCGTCATATATGGTAAATGAGTTCGACAGACCGAGGTTAGTGCTGTAGGTCCGAAGGACCCTGCTTGCAAAGGAGTGAAAGGTCCCGCCGTCTATCTTCGAGCAACGCGGATCGTTTCGGGAGGCCCGCTCGATCATCTCGTGGGCGGACCGGCGGGTGAACGTGAGAAGCAGGATGGATTCCGGGTCGATGTCCCTCTGAACAAGATAGAGCGATCGATATTCTATGACCCTGGTTTTGCCGCTGCCCGCGCCCGCGATGACGAGGACGGGGCCTTCCGTGGTGGAGACCGCCTCATACTGCGAGGGGTTGAGCTGTGTTTTGAGGTTCCGGGTAAAGCGAGACACGTCTTCTGACAACCTTTCCTCCGGGGGATCTTCTTGTGCTGGTCTTGTTTAGACGCGATATTAAAGTACACAAGGCAGGTCTTTGTCCAGACTTCCGTAAAATGTCAAAAGCCTGCGAGACCGATCTGATGTTTCTCCCGGGAGGATCGTGATCGAAAAGTGAGTGTGCCTGTGGTCAGACCGGCTTGGCACGGTCTTTGTCTGCGATTTCCTTCTCGTCATACTGTGGGGGTTCCTGACCGACATAGACGATCTGATTACAGCAGACCGCAATGAACCTGCTCCCGAAAGGGATGATGTTCACCTCTTTTCCGCAGTGAGGACATTTTTTCCTGGTCATGTCATCTCCCCTTGTGCTTTTAACTGGAATGCCATGCACTTGCTATGGTAACACGAAACAAAGAGGAATATACTGCCGATTTAATCTGGTGGTAGTATGGGTAAAGTTACCATATTATTTGAGCGACAGGAGGTATGAGCGAAGATTGATCTTTTTTTTGTTGAGGCCGACCTTGATTCTTATGTTGTTCCTGTGGGAATCGATAGCACTTGGTGCCACACCCATGAGCTCCGCTATCTCCTTGGTTGTCCTGCCATCTTTTACGAGTGACGCCACCTCGATCTCCCTGGGGGTAAAGTTCAACTGCCTCATCGTGTTCAGAAAGGGCGATATTATCTCGTTGAGGTTAGTTACGGCGATCTCGAGATAGGTTTTGTGCGCGGGGTCCGGTTGACCTTTCTTTGCTTTGAGGATGTAGGGCAGGATCATCTCCCTGATATTCGATACGAATTGTTGTTCCAGATCTTCCCTGTCCTCCTCTCTTTGTTTCAATAATACCCTGAGGGCCGCATTGACCTCCTCAAGGGTTTTTGACTTGACCGTCAGTTCCTCCTCCCGTTCTTTTAAGGCGTCCATTGTCCTTTTTTGTTCCGTGATGTCGTGGCAGCTTCCGCGATAGCCCAAAAGTTTGCCTTTCTGATCGAAGAACGGAACTCCATTTACTTCAACGAAGATGGGATGCCCCTTCTTGTGAAGGGCCGTGTGGTGAAGTGATATGAATGGGTGTTTTTGAGAAATAGTCTTTTTTATGAGTGGCTTCAATCTTTCTATTTCCCCGGCAGGCATAAAATCGACAGGGCTCTTGCCTATGAATTCCTCCAGCCCGTATCCCAGGATTTCCTGCATTCCGGAACTTGCGTAAGTATGCACAAGATCAGCGTTTGCCTCCCACACCCACCCTCTTATGGATTCCACAAGGGCAAGGTACTGCTCTTCCTTCTCCTTCCTTCTTACAACCTCCTGGCGGATCTGGTCGGTACGCTCTGCTACCAGTGTGCCGAGATGGTCACGGTGCATTCTCAGTTCTTCTTCCATTCTTTTGCGGTCGGTTATGTCCACCTCAACTCCGTCCCAGACCAGAAGGCCATCCGTCTGCCGGCGCGGGGTTGAGGTATATTCGAACCAACGAAAACAACCACTCGGCAACCTGCTTAAAACCTCCACCCGGAGGGTGGTCAGGTTTTTCAAGGCCTCTTCCTCGTGCTCGGTCACAATTGACCGGTATTCGGGCAACACCTGCCGGTATATCACGCCGGCATCGGCCATAACCTCCTCCACCGTGACTTCGTTCAGCCGCTCCACCGAGCGGCTGACATAGGTGAAGCACCGGCTGCCGTCAGGCAGACCGGTAATCTGATAGACCACGGCATTGGACAGATTGTTGGTCACATTGAGGAGTCTCTGCTCCCTGTCCAATTCCGATTCTTGCAGATCCCGGATGTGTAGCTTTAAGGCGGATATCTCTTCGAGCAGTTCCTGATTCGGGCCGGATGTATCCATTCGATCTTCCTGTAGTTATAAATGAAGCGGAAACATTCCACGACAATAGTATCGTTTGAGTGTTGAAATGTCAAACCGGCCGCCTTCCCCGGTCAATTTGATAAACCACCGGCTTTTGGTGTACATTGTTCGCAGATTAGGCCTCCGGTGACGGGGCATCTTGCAGGAAGGTGATCTCAGGTAGTCCATCTCGACGATATCTACGAAAAAGAGAAGAGTGCTCTTCTGAACCGTGTGCGCAGCGACCCCGTTTCGTTCATTCACCGGTGGCGCTCCGACGGCGACCGTGAAATCGCGGGGTTCATTGCGGCTCAGTTTGCTTACGGGAAGATCGAAGTCTTCATGAATTTCCTGGACAGGCTCTTTGGCTTGATGGAAGACGGCCCGCAGCGCTTCATCGAAGCCGGCTCATGGGAAGGCTTGAAGGGGTTCTACTACCGGTTTCAGAAGGAAGACGACCTTGTTCTCCTCTTCGAGGTGCTTCGCAAAATTGTCGGCGACTACGGCACGTTTGGGTCGATGTTCCGTTCCTTTTACGAAGGCGACACCCGCCGGGCGATCTGGCGCATCCGCGAGCGGTATTTGAGCGGCGATGACAGGCTCACCTTCTTTTTCCCCCGGCCGTCGCCGACAGGCGCACAGAAACGCTGGAATATGTACCTGAGGTGGATGGCGAGAAAGGATGAGATCGATATCGGTATCTGGGATTTCATCGACCCCGCGGACCTGACGATGCCTCTCGATACCCACATATATAAGGTAGGAAGATGTGTCGGCTGGATCACGCAGAAGACGCCCTCCTACCGCGCGGCGCGGGAGGTCACCGAGGCGCTGAAAAGTTACTGCCCCGCCGATCCGCTGAAGTATGACTTTTTCCTCTGCCACGGTGTCGGCATCGGTGCGGGGTGCACGGGGAAGCGAACGAAGAGATGCAGGGAGACATGTGCCGTCTATGAGATTTAGGGTTGTGAGCCTGGGGTGTCCCAAGAACCTCGTCGAATCGGAATATTTAACGGGGAAGCTCTGCGCGGCGGGGCACACGCTGGGCGATGACGGCGACACGATCATCATCAACACCTGTGCCTTCATCGCCGAGGCGGCCCGCGAGTCCATCGAGACCATACTGGAGGCGGCCAGAGATGAAGAGAAACGGGTCGTCGTCACGGGGTGTCTTGTCGAGCGCTACCGCGAAGATCTGCCGAAGCTCCTGCCCGAGGTCGGGGCCTTTGTGGGAAGGGCTTATTACAATGAGATCGACCGCATTATCGGAACCCGGGGTTATTACCACCGGGAGGGCACCTTTGCGGAAACGTTTCCCCGGCAGGTCCTGACAAAACCGCCGACCGCGTATCTCAAGATACAGGAAGGCTGCGACAACCGCTGCCATTACTGCACCATACCGGCCATCCGCGGGGGCCTGACGAGCAGGACCCGGGATGACATCCTGGAAGAGTTCCGATGGCTCCTGGGCGAGGGCTACCGGGAGATCAACGTCATCGGCCAGGATATCACCGCCTATGGAAAGGACAGGGGTGACAAAGAGGGGCTTGTCGGCCTTATCGGTTCGCTGCTGAGGCAAAAGGGCGATTACCACGTGAGGCTTCTCTATATGCACCCGAAAGGAGTGACGGAAAAGCTTATCGAGCTCATGGGCAGCGATAGGCGGATCATCCCCTATCTTGATATCCCCATCCAGCATTCCGAAGACCGCATCCTCACTCTCATGGGCAGGGGGCACACAAAGGCCTACCTGGAAGAGTCTCTCTCGATGATGAGGCGGCGCATGCCCGAGGCTGTCCTTCGGACATCTATCATAGTCGGTTTCCCGACGGAGACGGACGAGGAATTCGATGCCCTCCTTTCGTTTGTGCACCGGCATCAGTTCGACATGCTTGGGGCCTTCATGTATGCGCGGGAGGAAGGCACCGTGGCGTACAAGCTTAAAGGACAGATCAAAAAGTCGATAAAACGCGACCGGTATAACCGGCTCATGGAGGCGCAGAAGGAGATATCGCGCACCCGCCTCACCCGTCTTTTCGGCAAGACCGTCAAGATCATCGTCGAGGATACCGAAGCGAGCCCGAAGGCAGGGCGCATGCTTACGCAGGCCCCCGATATCGACGGGATCGCATTCCTCAACGGCGAGTGCCGGGCAGGGGATATATGCGAAGGGAAGGTCGTGAAAACACTTGATTATGATGTCGTTGTGGAAGTATAGAAATATATCGCCAACTAATTGAGGAAGAGATGGAACCGATAAACGAACTCCACGCCGTACGCAAAGAAAAAGAGAAAAGCTTAAGAGAGCAGGGGATCGAGACCTATCCCCAGGACCGCGGCCCTTACACCACCACAAAGGATGTTGAAGAGCGGTTCGGGGCTTTGAGCCACGAAGATCTGGAAAAGAGCGAGGATCGCGTCGCCATCGCCGGGCGCATCATGGCCTTCCGGGATTTCGGCAAGAGCGCATTCATCCATATACAGGATAGAAAAGGGAAGATGCANNAAGGCAAGCTCTTCAAGACGAAAACGGGTGAGCTTACCGTGCTTGCCGATACGATGAAGCTTCTCACCAAGTCGCTGCGCCCCCTCCCCGAGAAGTGGCATGGGCTCAAGGACGTGGAAGAGCGGTACCGCAAGCGCTACCTGGATCTCATCGTCAACGAAAAGGTCCGCGACGTTTTCACCACCCGGGCAAGGATCATCGACTATATCAGGCGGTATTTCGTCGAGCGCGATTTCATCGAGGTGGAGACGCCGATGATGCAGGTCATCGCCGGCGGCGCAACGGCAAAGCCCTTCGTCACCCACCACAACGCCATGGGCATGGATCTTTTTCTTCGCATCGCCCCGGAACTCTATCTGAAACGCCTCGTGGTCGGCGGTTTCGAACGTGTCTTCGAGATCAACCGCAACTTTCGCAACGAAGGCATCTCGGTGCGTCACAACCCGGAGTTCACCATGCTCGAATACTACCAGGCGTACGCAACCTATGAGGACCTCATGGCCCTCACCGAGGAGATGGTTTCATCGCTGGTCATGGAACTCTTCGGCACCTATACCATTACTTATAATGAGCAGCAGATAGACTTTACCCCGCCCTGGAGAAAGATCACCATGGCCCAGGC
>DNYO01000094.1:1360-9214 GCA_003506795.1 Deltaproteobacteria bacterium | reverse complement strand
CAGCATAATGGAACTATACGCGTGACGAGCGAACTGGGCCGGGGCACAACCTTCGAGATACTGCTTCCCATCGTCGCAGCCGTGCCTGAGAAGAAAGAAGAGGCAATAGCGGACGACCCCCGGGGTGATGAAAAGATACTCATCGCGGAAGACAATGGAGAACTCAGGAGCCTTCTGCGGACCATTCTCACGCAACAGGGTTACAAGGTTTTCGAGGCGGTGGACGGCCTCGAGGCCATCGAACAGCAGAAGCGCTGCCAGGCGGATCTCGTAATACTCGACGTTGTAATGCCGAAGATGAACGGTAAAGAGGCCTACGACAGGCTGAAGATCATGGACCCCGGCATCAGGGTCCTTTTTATGAGCGGCTACACCGATGACATCATCCACCAGAAGGGAATTCTCGACCGGTCACTGGAATACATCGCCAAGCCGATCCTGCCCAGGGACCTCCTGAAGAAAGTCAGGGACCTTCTCGATTCCGGAGCCTGAGAAGCGCCGGCCTACTTCTTTATACCATCCCAATCCTTCAGAAAGTTTTGCAGACCTATATCCGTCAAGGGGTGGTTCATGAGCTGCTTGAGCACGTTGAAAGGTATTGTTGCTATATCAGCCCCGATAAGGGCGGCATCCAGCACGTGCATGGGATTGCGGATGCTGGCGACAATAACCTCCGTCTCGAATGCATAGTTGTAAAATATCTTGCAGATGCTGTCGATGATCTCGATGCCCCTCTGTGAAATGTCATCGAGCCTGCCGATGAAGGGACTCACGTAGGCGGCACCGGCCTTCGCTGCGATGAGAGCCTGGACGGGCTGAAAGATAAGTGTGACGTTCGTTTTGATGCCCTCGGCCGTCAGGGTCCTGACGGCCTTTATGCCTTGCTCCGTCATGGGTATCTTAATGACGGCGTTCTCTCCCAATTCCGCGAGCTTCCGTGCCTCTTTGCACATCCCTTCGGACGTGGTCGCGATCACTTCCAGGCTGACGGGCCCGGGGACCGTCCGCAGGATTTCCTGAAGAACCGTCTCGGGATCCTTCTTCTCTTTTGCGAGCAAAGACGGATTTGTGGTGACACCGTCAACAAGTCCCATTTCCATGCCCTTCTTGATCTCGTCAATGTTGGCAGTGTCTATAAAAAATTTCATTATCTAACCTCCGGGTTTTTTTCGATGTACTAAAAAACTGTAAAAGTATACACGATTGTGAAGGGAATGACCAGAGAAGCGTGAAGGCGGGTTTGTTTGTTGACATCTCCGTTTTTCCCGTGATATAACAAGCCATTATGAAGATAGGGAAGGTCAGGAACTGGTGCTGGTGGCGGAAGCTTCAGGTGTGAGACCGTAATTTCCGGCCAGGGACGGTTTCACACCGTCCGTGGCCGTCTTGTTTGAAAGGCCATGGGTAAGAAAACCATGGCCTTTTTGATTATTGAAAGGAGGAATGGTTGCACCGATTATTTTAGGGTGGAAAGGATTCGGTTGATAGGTCAAATAGGTCGTATAGGTCCTATAGGACTTATGGTGAGGCCTATAGGACCTATAGGTGATGGGTCGATTCGTGTAGCGTGAGGAGTAACGGGCGCTGGGTGGAAGGAAAGGGTTGACGTGACGGGTGTTTTCAGGGCAAAGTTTACGGACAAATCACGGCCGGTGTTCCACACAGTCCCGACATGGAGGCTCCAGAGATGGAGCCGGGTTCATTCAGCTCGCAGGGAGGAATAGATGCTGCTTTCCGATAGAGTCATGCAGGTACGGCCGTCAGGTGTTCGAAAGATCTTCGACCTGGCACAAAAAGTAAAAAACCCCATCAATTTGAGTATCGGGGAGCCCGATTTCGATATCCCCGATGAAATCAAGAATGAAGGTATCGCGTGGATACAAAAGGGCTTCAATAAATATACCCCCTCCGGAGGGATCCCTGAACTGAGGGAAAAGGTCCTCACCCACCTCAGGAAGAAGGGGATCATCTGCGAAGACGTCATCATCACGGCAGGGGTGACGGGCGGGCTCCTCCTTGCCCTCATGACGACGCTCAACCCCGGGGAAGAAGTGGTCATTCCCGATCCATACTTTGTCCTCTATGAATATCAGGTGCTCTTCCTTGGCGGCAGGCCCGTCTTTTTCGATACGTACCCTGATTTTACGCTGAGGGAGGAAGAACTGCGCCGGGCAATAACGGACCGGACCAGGATCATCCTCATCAACAGCCCCAACAATCCGACGGGGATGGTCAATTCCCGGCAGGAGCTGGAGATGGTGGCGAGGGTGGCCCGGGAAAAAGACCTCCTCGTCTTTTCCGACGATATCTACGACCGGTTCATTTACGACGAAGGGACCGGTGACAAGCCCTATCTGGGGCAGTTATATGACAAGACGGTAACCTTCGGAGGCTTCTCCAAGACATGGGGGATGACCGGCTGGCGCCTCGGGTATGTGGCGGGACCCCGCGAGATCATCCAGTGTATGATAACCATGCAGCAATATGCCTTCAGCAGTGTCACCTCCTTCGCGCAAAAAGCGGCCCTGACGGCCCTCGATTACAGCATGGACCAGACCATCGATCAGTACCGCAAAAAACGGGACCTTATTTACAATGGGATTAAAGACAAGTACAATGTTGTAAAACCGAGAGGGGCATTCTTTATCTTTCCTGAAGTGCCCGGCGGGGACAGCATGGCTTTTGTCGAGCGCGCCCTGGAAAATAACCTCTTCATTATCCCGGGCAGCATTTTTTCGTCACGGGACAGTCATGTGCGCATCTCCTTCGCTGCGACCGAAGAGAACCTTCTGAAGGGGATCGACGTGCTGAGAAAAATGGTCTAAAGGAGTTCTCGCGATGCATGAGAATATCATCACGCTGTTGATGGAAAACGCCGTGCAGCACCTTTATGTAACGAACAGGGCGACAGCGGCGACTGCACACCGCCTGTCGGGCAATTCGCCTTCCTTCCATTGCGAGGTTTCGACAAACGAAAAGATTGCCTACGAACTCGCCCTGGCCGGGGCTTACGCCGGCAAGAGATGCGCCTGCATCCTTTCCACGGAAGGCCTGTATGAGGCCTTGGATCCCGTCATGAGCTCCGCCTACACAGGCGTGGCCGGGTCGTTTCTGATTGTTGCCGTGCAGGAAAATGACGAGGAGGTGACACCGCTCGGCCTCTTCTCCAAACTGCCCCTCATCGCCGCAGAGACGCGGGACGAACTGGCAAGGGCCGTACGGTATGGGTTCGATGCCTCCGAAGAATACAGGATCCCCATTATCGTGCAGGCCGTCCCCGACAGGTATGACGAAGGCGCGAAGACTGGAGGCGGCCAGGGCACGAAGCCGCAGGCAAAGGCCGCTTCTTTCATAAAGGAGCCGGGCAGGTGGGCCGCAACCCCCAAATTCCGCTTCAGTCTTCACGGCGAACTGAATGAAAAGATAAAAAAGGTCTCGGAGGCCTTCGAGACTTACGAAGATAACATTGTCGTGAAGAGGGGTTCAACCGGTCTCGTTACGGACAGGTTTTCCCGTCTCGCCTTTTACGACGAGGACGCCAGCGTGCTCAAGCTGGCGACAATTTTCCCTCTGCCTCACAAACTGGTCCAGGGCTTTATCGACGGCATGGATGAGGTCCTGGTTGTCGAGACCTATCCGGCAATAGAACTGCAGATACCCGACAGGACGAAGGTGAAAAGCGGTTTTGTCGAATCCGGGAGAGGCAGGCCTCAGTATGATGAGGTCATAGCAGGATTCACCGTGGTGAGGGACCGGCTGGGGCCGGCATCTTCCATCAACATGGCCCACGGCATCAAGAAGCTCCACCCGGAAAAGAACATCCTCGCCGTCACCTTCGAGGACCACTTTTTCCATTCAGGGATGCCTGCTTACGTGAACACCCTGTACAATGGTTCTTCCTGTCCCCTCCTTATTATGGTAAGCCAGCGGGAGGAAGAGATCAGAAGGATCCTCGGCAGCTACGGAGTCAAAAGCATTTTCGCTATTGGTACGGTCGACGAACTCGCCCGGTTCAGGGACACGACTGAGCCCGTGGCCATTTTCTACAGGGGTATGATATGAAACATGAGATCATATGCGCGGGAATAGGGGGAAGAGGGGTTCTTCTTGCCTCCACGATACTCATTGAAGCGGCCATAACAAGCGGTTTGAAGGCCGTTGCCTCCGATGAATACGGCATGAGCCAGAGAGGCGGCTCGGTTGTCTCTCTTGTAAAGGTGGGTGATTTTGCCAGTCCCTTCATCGGAAGGGAGAATGGTGACATCCTGCTTGCCTTCGAAGAAAGTGAATTTTACAGGACACTTTTTTTTCTCAAGAAGGGTGGTCTGGCGCTTATCAATACCCGGGCGAAAGGGCTTCCCTCGTCGGTTGATGCGTTGCTGAAGAAAAGAGGGATCGTTTGCCGCCTCGTCGATGCCGATGGCATAGCCCGCGACGAAGGGATGTTCCAATCGGCCAATATGGCGCTCCTGGGTTCCTTTGCCTCCTTCGGGATTGCCCCGTTTACGCGGGAGGTGCTGGAAAACACAATCCGGTCTCGTGTACCGGAAAAATTCCTGGCCAAGAACCTCGCTGTCTTCGCAAAGGGATTCGAAGCCGCGGGCGGGCAGGGCGCGGTGAAGATACCGCAGCAGGGTGTGTGAGGTCTTATGGGAGGATCAGTGCAGAGCAGAGAAGAAGTTGTAATAGGAAATCAGGCCATCGCGCGCGGTCTTGTCGAGGCCGGTCTTGAGATCGCGGCAGCGTATCCCGGGACACCGAGTTCCGAGATATTGCCGGGTGTCGTGTACTTCAAGAAAATGGAAGACGTGAAGATCCACACCGAGTGGTCGACAAATGAACTTTGCGCATTCGAGGTAGCCTTCGGAGCGGCGGCATACTCTGGCGCCAGGGCGGCGTGTTTCATGAAACAGGTGGGTCTTAACGTCGCGTTCCCGGCGCTCTTGAGGTCCCGGGAAAAGACCATCGAAGGAGGACTTGTCATTGTCTCCTGCGACGATCCCGGTCCACAGTCATCCCAGACCGAGCAGGATACCCGCCTTATTGCGACCCTATTCGGTATCCCGGTCTTTGACCCTGCGTCGCCTACGGAGGCGGCGGACGTTGCCTATTACGCCCTCAACTGGTCTTTCGAGAACAAAGTGCCGGTGATCATCCGTTCCACGCACCGGGTGAGCCATGCCCGCGAGTCGATTTCTCTTTACAGCCCGGGGGCCAGGAAGGTTTCTCTCCAGGAAGGCCATCTTGCGGGAACGGGGGGAAAACTGGGCATTGTCGCATCGGGCATGAGCTATTCCCTCGTCTATGACGTCATCGAAGAACTTGGTGCCGCCGACGTGGTGTCGATCTACAAGGTACTGAAAGTGTACCCTTCCAGTGAAGCTCTTTCGGATTTTGTGAGGTCCATGGAACGGGTCCTGGTAGTGGAGGAGACGGACCAGGTGATCGAGGCGCTCATAGGCGACCACAAAAAAGTTATGGGCAGAAGCGACGGGACCGTGCCGTCATCGGGGGAGATCACCTACGACATCGTCAGGGATATGCTGTCGGGGGTATTAGGCAGACTCGGGTTGGGAAGAAAGGACCTTTTCGCGCCCGACGGGACCATTGAAGAGGCGCTTTCGGATGTGGCAGTCATCCCGAGACCGCCAAAGCTCTGCCCCGGCTGTCCCCACCGGGCTTCTTTCTTTGCAATGCAGTATCTATGGCCCGATGCCATCTATCCCGGGGATATCGGGTGCTATACCCTGGGTATTTCCCAGGGCGCCGTTGATACCTGCCTTGACATGGGCGCCGGCGTGACCATGGCGGAGGGTTTCTACGACGCATTCAATCAGGACGGGAAACTTGTCCCGATCCTTGCGTCCGTCGGGGATTCCACCTTTCTGCACGCCTGCCTGGCGCCGCTCTATGACGCTGTGAAAAACCGGAAGAGGTTCATTCTTGTCCTCATGGACAATTCGACAACGGCCATGACGGGAATGCAGCCGACGCCTCAGACGGGCGTTACCGTCGATGGCGTCAAGACCCGCAGCGTGGCCATCGAAGATATCGTCACGGGTCTCGGCGTAAAGTATCTGAAGATCGTGGATCCCTACGATGTCCCGCTGATGATCGGTACGATCAGGGAGGCCTTCGATTACCTGAAAGGGGACGAAATGCTTCCCGCGGTCATTATCGCAAGGCGCCAGTGTTTACTCCTCACAAAGGGGGCGGTAAAGGAGGCGGCATATCCTGTCGATATCGAGAGCGATTGCGTAGGCTGCAAAAGCTGCCTTGCCACCTTCGATTGCCCGGCAATGTCTTTTGACGAAGACGCGAAAAAGATCAGGATCGATGACAGCATCTGCACGAATTGCGGGATCTGCTATTATGCCTGCCCGGTACAGGTTAAGGGAAAGGCCCTGAGGAAGCTCAAAGGCGCGGTCAAGCAGGGGGCAAAATAACGGGCGTGAGCGAAAGAGGCCCTACCCCCACCGTCCTTTCCATTGTCATCATTACAAAGGATACACGGGAGCTCCTCGAAGGGCTCCTCGGTTCCATCGAAAGGGACCCTTCCCTGAGGTCCTTCGGTACCGAAATCATCATCATCGATAATGCCTCCGGCGATGGCACCGCTGATCTCGTTAAAGGATCGTTCCCGCGGGCCGGATATGTCCGCAATGACCGTAACATGGGGTTTGCCGCCTCGGTGAACCAGGCAGTCCGCCTGGCGCGGGGCAGCTATATTCTTCTCCTCAATTCCGATACGCTCCTCATTGAAGGCGAGGTTGCAAAGATGATAGCCGCCGCCGGGCAGATCGCCGATCTGGCAGTCATGGGGCCGCAGCTCGTTTATGAGGACATGGGTGTCCAGCGGTCCGTCGCGGCCATCCCCGGATTGGCGGCCGAATTGCTTCCCGGTTTGCAGCGTGTAAACCACAGCGGCCCGGATTCAGGCAGGGGGACGTTCAGGGACGTGGAATCGTTGATCGGGGCCGCCATCATGATCCGAAAGGAAGCCTTCGACGATCTCAATGGTTTTGATGAGCGTTTCTTCTTCTTTCTCGAGGAGACGGACTTCTGTCTTCGGGCCAGGCTGAAGGGCTACAGGGTAGTTTTCTTTCCCGGGGCCCGGATCGTCCATTTTCAGGGCAGAACGGTACGAAAGACCTGGGTCAAAGGGAGGATGGAATACAATATTTCATTGAGAAAATTCATAAGAAAACATCACGGCCGGGTTTACGCCCTGGCGTTCGATTTCGTGAAATTCCTGAAGGCTTTTATTTTTGTCGTCGTTATGCCCTTTCTTCTTTTCGGTTCCAGGTCGAGGCTGCGCTATTCCTATTATTTGAAACTTGTGATATGGTACCTGCGGATGTGCCCCGACAATGCGGGCCTTCGCGCATGATCGACTTGAAGCCGGTAAAACTGGAGGGCGTTGCCAATGCCGATATTAATGGATATCTCTGATAACGAACGTATTACCATCGACACCTTTCAGCCGGGCGATGCAAAGGGGGTAGGCGAACTTTTCCGCAGCGTCTACGGGGAAGATTACCCGGTGAAGCTCGTTTATCAGCCGGATGCGCTCGTGGAAGCCTTTGAGAAGCACGAGAATATCCCTGCTGTGGCGCGTTCCTCGAAGGGAACGATCGTGGGGTACGTGAGCATTTTCAGATCCGCCCCGGTCGAGACGGTCTATGAAGCCGGGCAGGGTCTTGTCCTTGTCGAATACCGCAAACATGGTATCGCCCGTGCAACGAACAGGTACTTTGCCGAGGTACTGGCACCGGCCTATGGTGCCGACGCCGTTTTCGGTGAGGCCGTGTGCAACCACCCCCATAGCCAGAAGGCCTGGGCAAAAGAAGGGGC
>DNYO01000094.1:0-1284 GCA_003506795.1 Deltaproteobacteria bacterium | reverse complement strand
GAACCAACGTCCATTGAAACCCGTCTTTTTGAATTTGCCCGCGTAGCCCGCGTGACGGTGCGTGAAGCCGGTCAGGATTTTCAGGCCGTCTTCGAAGGGTACGAGGCCGACGCACTCGCTAAAGGCATGGTCGTGGTCCAGGTCTGGCTCAAGCTTTCCCGGCCCTTTATCGGTGAGTTGGTTGAATATCTCCGCGGCCGGGGATACTTCTTTGGCGGTATTCTCCCCCGGTGGTTCGGCGTGGACGGGCTTTTGATGCAAAAGGTCATGCCCCGCCCCAATTGGGAGGGAATCCACCTGTATTCGGACAGGGCCCTGGCCATCCTTGAGGCCGTGCGGCATGATTGGCAAAGCGTCATGGCGTAAATCCCTTGAGGTAGTTTTCTGAAGTATGGTATAACAAGTGTCACCGGAGAGATGTCCGAGCGGCTGAAGGAGCACGATTGGAAATCGTGTGTACGTTAACGCGTACCGAGGGTTCAAATCCCTCTCTCTCCGCCATTATGGTTTGAAGGCCAGGCCCTGCGCAACGTGAATGTTATGAACCCCGTCAGGTCCGGAAGGAAGCAGCGGTAGTAGCTGATCCGTGTGCCGCAGGTAGCCTGGCTTTTTTTTGAGTATTATTCTGAACCCCCGAAGAGGCGTTCGCATTTGAGCTACACAGTTATCGCAAGACGTTGGAGACCCCAGAGATTCGACGATGTGGTCGGGCAGCCGCACATTATCACAACCCTTAAGAATTCCATAAAAGCAGGCCGGATCGCACACGCTTTTCTCTTTACAGGCCCCCGGGGGGTCGGTAAGACTTCCCTGGCGCGGATACTTGCCAAGGCAGTCAATTGCGTGCACGGCCCGACCGATGAACCCTGCAATGTCTGTGAAAATTGCGTGGGTATAGCGAGCGGCAATTTTGTCGACGTGATAGAGATAGACGCTGCATCCACACGCGGCATCGACGATATCAAGGAACTGCGCGAAACCGTCCGGTATCTCCCGATGAAGGCGGCATACAAGGTGTATATTCTGGACGAGGCTCACATGCTCACCGACCAGGCGCGCAACGCCTTCTTGAAGACCCTGGAGGAACCTCCGGGGCACAACATTTTCATCCTCGCCACAACTGAATCCCAGAAGATCCCCTACACCATCATGTCCCGCTGTCAGCGTTTCGATTTCCGGCGTATAACGGAACGCGAGATCACCGGACAGCTTAAGGCCGTCTGCGAAAAGGACGGCATTACTTTTGACGAGGCGGCGTTTCACCATATCGCCATCGAAGCGGAC
>DNYO01000100.1 GCA_003506795.1 Deltaproteobacteria bacterium | reverse complement strand
AGCATCTGCTCGTAATTGATAAAGCCGTCATAGCTGGGGCTGTCTACGGCAAAGTTGATGTAGTGTTCAACGGTCTTCAGGTTCTTCTTCATTTCATTGACCTGATCGATCCAGGGAAATTCCTTGCCGTCCGCGGGATCCTTTCCACTCTGGACGATAAGAACTTTTGCTTCGCAGTGATTGATGATGTATTCCATCTCCGGTGCCGCAAGTCTGAACATGAGCGGAACTGCCAGAAAACCGCCCTTTGCCGCGGCGCCGTAGAAATCCATCCACTCAACGCAGTTGTAGGCAAGAACCGCAAAACGGTCGCCTTTTTTGAGGCCCAGATCGGCAAGAGCGTTCGCGAGCCGGCAGGTCCTCTCATTCCACTGCTTGAAGGTAAATGCCTTGTACAAATCCTTTGCGCCGATCTTGTCGGGGTACTTAAATGCTTGAATCCTTAGAACATCCTTCGCTGTCATCCAGTGGCCGTTCTTCATGTGTGTACTCCTCCTGTGAGTTTGAGATGTAGATGTACGGTTGTCCTAGGGATATCGATCTGCTACTCTACCAGCTCCAGGAAATGATGCACCTTCTGCGGCATTTTGTTCAGCAAAACGTTATCAATAAGGTTGATCATACAGCCTGGGCAAGCGGTGACGACGATATCCGCACCAGTCGCTTTGATGCCATCCATTTTCTTGCCCGCAATTTTCTTGGTCAGATCATAATGGTAGACACTGAATGAACCACCCATTCCACAACACATATCGGCATTAGGCATTTCCACATATTTAATACCCTTGAGGGCCTTGAGGATCGCCCTTGGCTGATCTTTGATGTTCTGGTACCTGACAAGATGGCAGGGGTCATGCCATGTTACTGTTTTCCCTTCGAATTCCTTTCTTAGTTTGAAATCCTGCGGAGGGATCTTGAGGATATCTATGACGAATTCCGTACTATCCTTGATCTTCTTCTCGAATTCCGTGTAGCGTTCTTTCTGCTCCTCGGTATCCGGGAGATATTTCTGGTAATCCTTAAGCGTGGAACTGCACGTCCCGCAGGCCGTGACAATATAATCCACATTGAGATCCTTGAATGCCTTAATGTTGAGATCGGCCAGCATCCGGCCCGTCTCAAGGTCACCGCTGAAATAGATGGCGGCACCGCAGCAATTCTGGTCTTCGGGCACGACCACTTCCACTCCATGCCTGGTCAGGAAATCGATCAGCTTGAGACCCAGTTCCGGGTAGACAAAGTCCGTGGCGCATCCCATGAAGAAACCGACCCGCATCTTGGGCTTTTCGCCGTTCTGAGGCTTGTAGACCGGCTTTACCTGGTCTCTCAGGAATGTCTTTGAAAGGCTGGGGAAATTTCTCTTGCCAAGACCCTTCACGAAATCGGGAAGGTGCTTGATCTTGCCTTCCGTGGTGGGCATCATCCACTGGAACTTTTGCATAAGCCTTGCGTATTTCCCGAAGGCCTTTCTATTCGCCATGACTTTGCGGAACGCGAAGTTCTTAATAGCCCCGAGTCCCTTCTCTTTTACCAGTTGGGCACGGGCGGCGACGACGACGCGGTCTATCTGCGTCTTTGCCGGGCAGTTCGCCGCACAGCGTTTACACAGAAGGCACTTCCCGATGATGTCTGCCATCTCCGGGGTAAACTCCTGTTGTCCCGCAAGTATCTGCTTCACGAGGAAGTTTTTGCCCCGTGCCACAGATGTCTCCATTTTTTCTTCCTGATAAACCGGGCAGAAGAAGCTGCAGAAGCCGCACTTCATGCACTGGTTGGAGAATTCTTCTATTTTTTTAAGTTCTTTCAGGTCTTTCACTCGCAACCCCCTATTATGGACTACTCCCAGATCTTACCCGGGTTCATGATGTTGTTCGGGTCAATGAGAGCCTTGATGTTCTTCATCATGTTTATCACGGCCGGCTCTGTGACCTTCTTCATGAACTTCTGTTTTTCGAGACCGATTCCGTGCTCGCCGGAAAGTACGCCGCCGAACTCGACCGCACCTTCGATGATCGCATCCATGGCTTTCAAAGCGCGATCGTAATGCTCTTTATTGTTGATATCCGTCAGGATGGCGGGGTGCAGGTTACCGTCGCCGGCATGGCCGAGGACAACGATCTCGAGGTTGTATTTCTTGGCAAGCTCTTTACACCTGTTTATAAGTTTGGGGATATTTCCGCGGGGTACGGTGACATCTTCGGCGAATACGGTCTTCGCCTTGCCGAAAACGGCGGCGAAACCGGCGCGGCGGGCCATCCAGTACTTGTTGGCATCATCTGCGTCCTTTGCCACGCGAACCTCTTTGGCGCCATATTTCTTGGTGATCTCGGCGATCTTCTCTGCCTCTTTCTCAACGGCCTCGGGGATACCGTCGACCTCGAAGAGCAGACAGGCATCGGCGTCTTTCGGAAGGCCGATGGGCATCATTTCTTCGATCCTGTTGATGACCCAGTTATCGATAAGTTCGATCTTGTCAGGGATAACACCGTTTTCGAGAACATGGTAAACGCTTTCACCGGCAACGGCCACGTCGTCATAGACAACGCAAAGTGTTTTCTTTGCGAGTGGCAGGGGGTTCAGCTTGAGCTCGGCACCGGTGATGACACCAAGTGTCCCTTCAGCACTGATGAATATGTGGAGGAGATCGTAACCGACAACGTTCTTCAACGTTCTTCCGCCGAGGTGGACGACCTCGCCGGTGGGAAGAACTACTTCGATTCCAAGGATATACTGTTTTGTCACGCCATACTTCACACAGGCGGGGCCGCCGGCATTCTCTGATATGATGCCGCCCATGGTCGCGCCTAAAAAGCTCTGGGGATCAGGCGGGAAGAAGAGACCGTCTTTCATGAGCCGAAGCGTCAGGTCCTGGAGGACAACGCCGGGCTCAACAGTGGCGGTGAGATTTTCCTTGTCGACTTTGATGATCTTGTTCATCCTTGTCATGGCGAGAACGATACCGCCATGCCAGGGAACGGATCCGCCGCTGACGTTTGTACCGCCGCCCCTGGGGGTAACGGGTATCTTCTCGGCATTCGCGAGTTTCATTATCCGGGATACTTCGTCGGTAGTCGTAGGAAAGATGACGACATCCGGTTCATGGATCCAACTTGTCGTTCCGTCGTAGGAATACGCTTTCATCGCCTCAGGTGCAGTGAGGACATTGTCTTTACCGACAATCTTTTGAAATTCGCTGATCAACGACTCTTTTAACATCCCTGTACCCCCTGTTTTGATATTGTTACTAATTTCACTTTCTTATATCTTTTTCTCCTTTCCTTTGTCAATAAAAATCACGAGGGCAAAACCTCCCTGATATCAAGTATTTCGCTACAGTTAAAGCCTTGCACGCTAATGAAAAAAATGGTAAAGAATCGTATGTTTTCCATAGTGAACAATGAGGGCCGAAATAGACCCCGAATTACCCCTTTTTGGGGCCGGTGATGGAGATTCTCAAGACCATCTCACCCATCTTTGTCATCATCGCCTTCGGGTATTTTCTCAAGAACAGGAAGCTTCTTTCCGACGGCTTTATATCTGAAGCAAACCGGTTCGTTTACCTCTTCCCCCTTCCCTTTCTTATCTTCACGGGAATCGTTCGGGCAGACGCGAGGGGCATCGGATGGCTGTCCGTTCTTTCGATAACTCTGCCGACGCTCGCTGTTATCGGCATCGCCCTTGTCGCCGCCGCCGTGGGTGGATATCGCACGGCCAAATTAGGCAGCTTCGTTCAGAGCACCTTTCACGGAAACGTCACATATGTGGGGCTTGCAGTCATCTTCTATCTTCTCGGCGAGAAGGGTCTCGAGCGGGGAAGCCTCCTCGTCGGTATTCTCATACTTTTCAATAACGCCCTGGCAGTGCTGATACTTTCACTGGCATCGGGGAAGCATCGCAGTCTCTTGAGAACGGCCATTTCGATTATTACGACCCCGGTCATCATCGCGACTTTCGCGGGCATGGTCCTCGTTCTTTTTCAGGTCAGGATACCCTCGGTACTGATGAAGAGCATAGGGATCGTCGCCAACATCGCCCTGCCAATGGCGCTCATTATCATCGGCGGTTCCATTTCCCTTTCGACGCTCACGAAAACCCTCCGCCCCGCGATCATCGCCGCGCTTCTCAAGGTCATCGTCCTTCCGGGCCTGGCGGTTCTCCTTTGCCATGCCCTGTCCATCGATTTTCGCGCGGCCCTGCCCGCAATCATCCTCCTTGCGACCCCCACGGCCATCACCACCTACATCATGGCCCGCGAACTGGGCGGAGATACTCTGATCGCCTCCGGGACGATCACGCTGACAACGCTCGTGTCGCCCGTGACCTATTTACTCTGGATATGGATGTTGGAGACTTTTTGAACCGCCCGAACCTGCCCTTCAGGGCATTATCGTCCGGAGTTTTTCCAGAACGGCCGGAAAGCCCGAGCGGTCGATGTCCAGGGTTTCGATGATGACCTTGCCTTCATAGCCGAGTTCTTTAAGGCCGTGAAGGACCTTGGCCATGTCGATGGACCCCTTTACGAAATCATGATCGTCTCGGGTACCGTCATTATTATGGAGATGGACATGGAAGAGATTCTCTATGCCCATGCGGCGGACGTCCCCGAGGATGGTTTCTTCCGGTTCAGGCTGCTTTGCCGTACGTTTTGAGATGTAAGCGTGGCCGATGTCGAGAGTTACCCCTATTCCAGGGACAGCCTCCCGGATCGCAGCGAA
>DNYO01000096.1 GCA_003506795.1 Deltaproteobacteria bacterium | reverse complement strand
AGGATAAGGCTGTATCCTCCGGTCATTTCGGCAACCATTATAAGTGCCGCGATGGGAGTTTTGGCAACCCCGGCAAAGAAACCTCCCATTCCAACGAGAACGAACGCGGCAGGTTCCGTCACCATGTGCGGAAATATCCTTCCGCAGACGTGTCCATACGAACCGCCCAGCATGGAACCGATGAAGAGAGACGGCGCGAAGACGCCCCCGCTCCCTCCGGAACTGATAGTAAACGAGGTGGCGATGATTTTCCCCAGCACCAGGGCTGCCATGAGGCCCACCGCAAGCTGTCCGTCGATGGCTGACTGGATGAATTTGTACCCACCCCCAAGGACTTCGGGGAGGAAGAAGGCAACGATCCCGAGCAACAGACCACCCAACACCGGCTTGAGCGGCTTCGGGATGTTGAGCGGTCTGAACACCCGGTCTCTCATGCCGTAAAAAACTTTGACGTAGACGTAGCCCACAAGGGCGCATAGGAGACCGAGGACCCCATAGAATGGCAACTGCACGGGGGTCGCCAGAGCAAACGCCGGAATGTGGAAAATAGTGCCCGTTCCATCATGGAGGGTAAAAACCATGAAGCCGACTATGGAGGAAAGGATACAGGGGATAATCGCCTCAAATTCAAAGTCCTCCTTACTGTAAAGCACCTCAGCCGAAAAGAGCGCCGCCCCCAGCGGCGCTTTGAATATTGCTCCGATCCCTCCCGCTGCACCGGCGAGAAGCAAAATGCGCCGTTCCGTATCGCTCAGCTTAAGAAAAGATGCGAGTATGGAACCAAACCCCGAACCAATTTGTGCAATCGGCCCTTCTTTCCCTGCTGAGCCTCCTGACCCGATCGTGATTGCCGATGCGATAGTCTTGATTACCGGCACCCGTTTCCGCACGATTCCTTTCTTTCTGTGAAAACTGTCGATCATGGCATCCGTACCGTGCCCCTCCGCTTCAGGAGCAAAACGAAACACAAGGAAACCCGAAAGAAGCCCTCCAAGAGCGGGAATCCATAACATCATCCATCGATCGATGGGAAACCCGAGGAGATTCAAGCCGGAGACATGACCGGGTAACAGGTGGGCAATTAAATCTCCGGTAAAGAATCGGGTACCAACGTTGATCATGTAATTGAAAACTATTCCGCCCAGGCCGGATACGATACCCACAAGAATCCCAAGCAGGGTACCTCTCCCGATGCGCTTCATGCGCTTCGGGGTGAAGGGTTCGGGGATTTTAGCCATCATGCGCGGTATTATATCATACATATTACGGGAAAAACTCAAAACCTGCTGGTCATCCGACTGCTGGTTTTGTCGGAGTCAGTGCCTTGATTATGTCAGCTTGCGACCTGATTCTTCTGCGGTACCTTTCTTGTAAGATCCGTACCTTTCTTATAGAATATGTGAAGCGGAGAGAGGACAAACAAATATTTTCACGGAGGGGAAGCACTGGCACCAGGGTTTGTTTTATGGATAAACGGAGGTGATCCTTGCAGGTCATGATCAAGGTCATAGTCAGTACAGGTATTATCCTCGCGGCCACAGCCATCGCAAGAAGATTCCCGTCAGCAGCCGGGCTGATCGGCGTCATGCCATTGACCGGGGCTCTCGTGCTGGCATGGGTTTACCGGGAAAACAAAGGCGATCCAGCAATAATGCAGGGTTTTGCGAAAGGTGCACTTTGGGGCATCATACCCAGCATAGTGTTTTTTCTGGTCGCATTCTTCTGCCTGAGAAAGGGATTTTCGCTGAGCACCGTCCTGGCCGGAAGTTTTGGCGCCTGGATCGCCGCCGCGGCCGTCCATCAGTTGGTGTTCAGATAAACCCGAAGAAGAGAAAACTAAGGACCGACCGCTCTGCTGTGACCGGTGACAACGGCTATTATCTTGTGTTAAAATACCTTTCTTGAAGACCGGGGATGACAAAAACAGAAAGTATTATATCCTATCCCGGGTTGCGGCTGTACTCGCGGGTGTGTTGGGACTGCTTCTCCTCTATCTCGTCGGCAGGTACAATTATAACCTTTTTCACAGTTTTGTTGACGGGGTCTCGATTGTCATAGCCGTATGTGCTTTCACGATAATCTGGAATTCACGGCGCCTGGTCGACAACAACTACTTCCTGTTTACCGGCATCGCCTTTCTTTTCTTCGCCTTTCTGGATTCAATCCACCTGCTGGGCAACAAGGACATGGGCATATTCCCCGGTTATGGTAACCTCGGTCCCACTTTCTACATAGCCGGCAGATATGTCTTGAGCATATCACTATTGATCGCTCCGCTTTTTATCAAGCGCCGCCTTAACTCCACCCTTATGTTCGCCGCATACTCACTGGCTACTTCGCTGATCCTCCTGTCTGTCTTTTACTGGAGGGTATTCCCGGCTTGTATCGTGGAGGGGGTGGGCTTAACACCCTTCAAGGTGATCAGCGACTACGTCATCTGCCTGATCTTGCTGGGGGCTACCGGGCTGCTCGTCGTCAATCGCGAATCCTTTGATCCCCGGGTACTGCGAATTATTGTGTTTTCAATCGCCCTGGCCATAGCCACCGGCTTGACCTTTACCCTCTACACAGACCCCTTCGGCATTACCAACATGGTAGGCCATCTGTTCCAGATCGCCTCTTTCTACCTGGTTTATCTGGCCTTTATCGAGACCAGTTTGACAAAACCCCAGGAGATTCTCTACCGAAAACTGAAGCAAGATGAGATAAAGCTGACCAATACCAATGTCGAACTGCAGCAGGAAATTGCCGAGCGCAAGCAGGCGAAGGAGGCGCTGGAGCGATCCCGCGCAACCTTGCAGGCCGTCCTCGACGGAGCCCCTGGCGGGGTTGTTGTGGTGGATATGGCGGGTAAGACTCTGCTGGCAAGCGCCGCTACCCGGCTGATCTTCGGCGGCCCGGTTACCGCAGATGCTCATGGACCCCCGGGAGGATACAGCGTTTCCACGCCCGACGGCACGCCGGTCCCGGCAGGCCGGTTGCCCCTGACGCTTGCCCTCCAGGGGCAAAGCGTCGCCGATGCGGAACTCACCATCACACGCAGCGATGGAACACAGGCCATCATCCTGGCGAGTGCCACGCCCTTGAGGAACACCACCGGCGAAATCTGGGGAGCCGTCACGATCTTCCAGGACATTACCGAACGGAAGCATTCCGAGGAAGCGGTGCGCAAGTCCCGTGATGAACTGGAAATACGCGTGGAACAAAGGACTTCCCAACTTCGGGAAAGCGAAGAGACCGCGCTCAGACAAAAAAGGGAGATCGATGCATACTACGATAGTTCCCCCATAGGTCTGTGTGCCTTTGACCGTGATCTGAAGTACTTAAGAATCAACCAACGTCTCGCGGATCTGAACGGTCTGCCGCCCTCGGAGCACATCGGCCGAACCGTGCAGGAACTGCTGCCGCAACCTTTGGCAGGCATAATAGAACCGGCGCTCCGCCAGGTGATGGAAACGGGCGAGCCAATTACGGGCATGGAATTCACAGCTGCGGCAGGAGGGCTACCGGGAGTAAGGGGGACATGGCTCCAGATTATCAACCCGCTGAAAGATGAGACGGAACAGGTCATCGGGGTCACAGTGGCCGTGCAGGATATCACCGAACTGCGCCACCTCGAAGAACAGCTCCGCCAGGCACAGAAGATGGAGGCTCTTGGCACTCTCACCGGCGGTATTGCCCATGACTTCAATAACATCCTCGCAGGTATAATAGGCTTCACCGAATTGGTGCTCGATGACGAATTGCCCTCCGGCAGTCCT
>DNYO01000269.1 GCA_003506795.1 Deltaproteobacteria bacterium | reverse complement strand
TTACATCCCCACATTGTCACATCTGTACATCAGTTTTTGATCAATTTCTTTCATTTTTTGAGACAATATTCGCATCCATAGCTGGAAATAATAGACAATTTTGTCTAAAATAATAAAAAACACAGGGTTTTTTAGATTTTAGCAAACGTTTTAATTAAAAATTGTTTATGGATTACATGAAAAAACGAACGAAAGGCGACCTGGGTCGATCCTTTAAACTACAAAAATTATTGCATGCAGCGCTTCTTTTTTTCTTCCTGGCACTCGCTCTACCGGGATGGGCCTCTGTGGAGAATGCAGCGGTTCAGCAGTCCCGAAGAGACATCACCGGGGTTGTGACGGACATAGCGGGTGAGCCGCTGCCGGGTGTGACCGTGCAGGTGGTGGGACGCCAGGGTGGCGTGATCACCGATGCCGACGGAAACTACTCCATTCAGGCTGCCACGGGGGAAGAGGTCCGTTTCCAATATGTGGGAATGAGGGCGCTGACTTCGAAAGTAGGTACAGGTTCCATCATGAACGTCGTCATGCAGGAAGATGTGGAGCTGCTGGATGAAGTGACCATTACTGCTTTCGCCACACAGAAAAAGGAGAGTGTGGTGTCATCGATAGAAACCATTAATCCCAAGGAACTGAGGGTGCCTTCGAGTAACCTGACGACGGCTCTCGCAGGACGACTGGCAGGGGTGATCTCCTACCAGCGCAGCGGCGAGCCGGGGAACGACAATGCGCAGTTCTTCGTGCGCGGTGTCACCACCTTTGGTTATGCCAGCAGTCCGCTGATCCTGCTCGACGGGTTTGAGGTGAGCTCGACCGACCTGGCAAGGGTGGATCCCGATAACATTGAACAGTTTGCCGTGCTCAAGGATGCTACCGCAGCTGCTCTCTACGGATCGAAGGGCGCCAACGGGGTGATCATGGTCACCACCAAGAAGGGTCTGGCCGGTAAGCCGAAGATATCGGTACGTGCCGACGGACGTCTCTCGATGCCGACCAAGGTGCTGGAGACGGTGGATGGTGTAACCTATATGAAGCTGTATAATGATGCGCAGTTTAACGATAACCCGCTGCTGTCGCCCTACTACTCAGCACAGAAGATTCAGAATACCCAGGATGGACTCAATGAGTATGCCTATCCGAACCTCGACTGGTATGACATCATGTTTAAGCCGAGTACTTTCAATCAGCACTACAACATGAACATATCGGGCGGGGGTACCGTGGTCAAGTATTACCTGTCGGTATCCTACGACAAGGATACCGGTATCCTGAAGGACAACAAGTTGAACAACTTCAAGAATAACATCGACATTGACCGGTTTAATATTCTGGCCAATATCGGGATTGATCTGACGGAGACCACGAAAATGGATATCAACATGAACTCCATCTTCGAAAACTTTACCGGACCGCTCGACAACACGAACGATATTTTTGCCAGTGTGGTGGCTACCAACCCGGTGGAGTTTCCCAAATTCTATAGGCCGGATGAAAAGAATGCCTATATGAAGCATACGCTCTTCGGATCGGATGCCACCGGCACCATGGTGAACCCTTATGCGCGCATGGTGCGTGGTTATAAGGACGGATCGATGGGACGCATCACCTCCCAGTTTTCGCTCGACCAGGATCTGGGGAATATGCTGGAGGGGCTGATGGCACGCGCCAAGGTGTCGATCAAGAACGATAACCGCTATGAGAACTTCCGCAGTTACGATCCATATCTCTACAACATCAAAAGTTACGACGAGTTTACCGATACCTATGTACTCCAGCAGGTGCACAAAGGTACCGATGCGCTGGGCAACCCCTCCATTGAACGCAGCGGCGAGTTTCGCCTCTATATGGAAGGGGGGCTCACCTATGCCAATACGCTGAACGACATTCACGACGTGAGCGGGCTGGTGATCTATACCCAGGAGGAGCTGAAGAATACCGGTATCTGGCGGGATGAGGACAAGACCATTCAACGCACGCTGCCACAGCGGAACCAGGGTATCCGCGCCAGGCTCAACTACGGGCTGATGCAGAAGTACCTCGCCGAGGTGAGTCTTACCTACACCGGATCGGAAAAATTCGACCGCTCGCATCGCTGGGGTCTCTTTCCCGCATTGGGACTGGGATACATCGTCTCTAACGAACCATTCTGGCAGCCACTCGAAAATGTGCTCCCCGGATTTAAGTTGAAGTACTCCTGGGGTAAGGTGGGGAACGATCAGATTGCCGGTGCGGCCGATCGCTTCTTCTTCCTCTCAGATATTGGCAGTGGCGGAGGCTACCGTTGGGGAAGAGATTTCAACTCCAACTACGGCGGATTCAACATCAGCCGCTATGCCAACCCGATGATCACCTGGGAGATTGCCGTGAAACAGAATGTGGGCTTTGAACTGGATGTCTTTAAGAACCGTGCTGTGAAGGTGATCATGGAGTATTTCTCCGAGAACAGACGACAGATATATCAGGCACGTGCCAACCTGCCGGCCACCATGGGGCTTACCAGCAACGTGTATGGCAACGTGGGCGAGGTGAAGAGCGGCGGCTTTGACGGGTCCATTGATATAAACCACTCTTTCAGCGGGGATACCTGGATGACAGGCCGGTTTAATTTTACCTATGCTCACAATGAGTATGTGCAGAACGAAGAGCCTGAGTATCGCTGGAAATACCTCAGCGACATCGGATGGCCCATCAACACCTGGAAAGGCTTTATTGCCGAACGCCTCTTTATCGACGACGCCGATGTGAAAAATTCACCCCTGCAGGAGCTGGGAAGCGTGCCGCAGGCGGGTGACATCAAGTACAAGGATATCAACGGCGACGGTCGCGTGAACGACGACGACCAGGTGCACATCGGTTATCCCACCGTGCCGGAGATCAACTACGGTTTCGGTCTGTCGGCCGGTCATAAGAACTTCGACATATCGACCTTCTTTCAGGGCCAGGCCAGGGTATCCTTCTTTATCGATCCCAACGGACAGAGAGGCTCCGATAGATTCGGTATCGCACCTTTTGTAGGACATCGCGGCGCGCTCAAGATCATCGCCGAAGATCACTGGAATCCCAATAACCCGGTCTCGCAGGCTTTCTGGCCACGCCTCTCGGCTTCCCTGAACCAGAATAACAGTCGCCAAAACTCTACCTGGTGGCTGCGTAACGGACGTTTTCTGCGCATGAAGACGCTGGAGGTAGGTTATACCTTCCCAAAAAGCTGGTTCCAACCGGCCGGGATGGTGCGCATCTACTTCACGGGACAAAACCTTTTCGCTTTATCCGATTTCAAGCTGTGGGATCCGGAAATGACAGGAAATGGACTTGCTTATCCGCTGCAGCGGGTGTATAACGTGGGACTGAATGTCACATTTTAATCGGGATATCAACTCACAACGGAACGATGAATCCATCACAGACATCGTCCCAACCTATAAAATGAAAATAAATAAATCGTATCGCATGAAATCAAAAATATTTATCATCAGTACGCTCATCGTGCTGTCAACGTTGTTGCCCGGGTGCGACTTCCTGGATATTGTGCCGGATAACACCGTGCAGGTGGGAAGCCTCTTCGAGAATCGGGAGAAGGCCCTCGGCGCGCTCTCTACCTGTTACCGATATATGCCCAATTATGAGAAACTACACCAGTCGATGACCCTGGCGGGCGACGAGTGGGTGGGACGCCTCGATGCCGACCATGGCGAGAACAGGGGGCTGCTCCGCGGAATGCAGCTGATGCGCGGCTGGAACAACTCGAACGACCCTATCCTGAACTTCTGGTCGGGTGGCGGTGGCGCTACCTCCCTCTATCAGGGTATACGCGTCTGCAACATCTTCTTTGAGAACATTGATGGGGTGCCCGACATCACGCCGGCAGAGAAGGCCGACTGGATTGCGCAGGTGAAGATCCTGAAGGCATATTACCACTTCTACCTGATCCGTCTCTATGGTCCCATCGTGATTGCGGATAAGAACCTGGAGCCTTTCTCGCCCGTGGAAGAGGTACGCCAGGAGCGCCAGACCGTGGACTCATGCTTCAACTACGTGCTCAACAGCATCGACGAGGTGCTCTTTGATGCCAACGGAAGTCCGCGCACCGAGCTCTCCGTGGAGCGTGAGAGCGCCTTCCTGGGACAGGTGGACCAGATCAATGCGCGTGCCATCAAGGCACAGGTGCTGATTACCCGGGCGAGTCCGCTCTTCAACGGAAATACCGAATACTTCAGCAACTTCCGGAACAAGGCCGGTGATACCTACTTCCCCATGACCCCCGATCCGGAAAAATGGAAAGAAGCCCTCGACGGCATCAAGGATGCCATTGACTATGCGGAAGCAAGGGGTAAGAAACTATATACTTTCATCGGCCAGCCCAAGTTCTGGGATGTGAAAAACTTTGAGGAGTCGGAGATCATTCAGTATGCCTACAACAAACGCTTTTCCATTGTACAGGGGTGGAACGACGAGCTGCTGTGGGGTTACTCGGGTCTCGACTATGAAGGACAGGGCGGCTTTGCCCATGCTACCAACATGCGTTCGGTGGCCGATCCCACACAGGCCGGCTATGCATGGCAGTGGCTGGGTGCCGATTATCGCATGGATGAGCTATTCTATTCCAAAAACGGGGTGCCCATTGAGGATGATAAAACGTACGACTACAGCAACCGGTTGCAGATCACCGAGATCCCCGATGACAATTACCACAAGGGTTATATGCAGGTGGGCGAGAAGACCATTCGGCTGCACCTGAACCGTGAACCACGCTTCTATGCATGGATGGTGGTCGACAGAAGCGTCTGGCGCACCCATGACCTGGCCAACGACGTGAAGATGCGCTACAACGAGTTCCCGGGAGGACGGGGCGCGCAGCACACGACCGACTTTTACTGGACGGGCATCGGGGTGAAGAAGCTTGTACATCCTGAGTCGGGTACCGGCCACTGGGCCCGCGTGGTGAAGTTTCCGTATCCCATTCTCCGCCTGTCGGACCTCTACCTGATGTATGCGGAAGCCTATAACGAGTACAATGGTCCGGGACAGCCGGCCTACGAGTATCTGAACAGGGTGCGTGCCGTGGGTGGACTGCAGCCGATTGAAACGGTATGGAGCGATCCATCCATTGTGAAGACTCCCGGCAAGCATGCCACCAAGGAGGGACTGCGTGACATCATCCACCGTGAAAGGATGATCGAACTCTCCTTTGAAGGACATCGTTATTTCGATATCCTGCGCTGGAAGGAGGCCGACCGCTACTTCCTCTCACCGGTGAAGGGGTTCAACACCACGGGTGTGGATCCGGAACAATTTTATGTGCTGATGACACTGCAGCCGCGTCGATGGCAGACACCACGCGATTACCTGATGCCACTGCCGCTGTGGGACATCAACCGCAATCCTAACTTAGTACAAAACCCTGGATGGTAATCCTGTAATAGTTTGAATCATATGAAACGAATCAATATATTTTTATTATCGCTGCTGGCGACCATGGCAGCACTCTTATCGCTCAACAGCTGCGAGGATGAGGCATCGGGCGATACAACGCCTCCGGCGAAAGTGACCAACGTGGTGTTTACACCGCAGTTCGGTGGTGGCTATTTTACCTACACCGCCCCGGCGGACGAAGATTTCCTCTATGTCCGCGCCGAGTATACCATTGATACCGGCGCCAAAATATCGAAGACCAGCAGTGTCTATTCCGACACCCTCTTCATTGAGGGCTTTGGTCAGGAGAAAGAATATGAGGTGAAGATCTTCTCCGTGGACCGCAACAACAACCAGTCCGACGCCGTGAACATGAAGGTGACTCCGCTGGCGCCCACCACACTGGCTGTGCTGGAGACCGTGCAGGTGCTGCCGGGATTCTCGTCGCTGGTGGTGGACTGGCAGAATCTGCAGGAGAAGAACGTGACCATCTTCGTGAGGGTGAAGACCGGAACCACCGAGGCGACCAAGATTTATGCCTCCAACCTGGCGAAGGACCGCTTTATGATTGACGGACTGAAGGGGGAACCCCATGAGGTGTCGGTATTCATCAAGGATACCTACGAGAACCAGACCGAAGAGAAGAGCTTTGGAAGCGTTACTCCACATATCGATGGGCCCATCTCCAAGAAACAATGGTCGTTCCTGCGTGATCAGCTGCTCTATGGCAACCGGTGGGACTACGACAGCGACCCCAACCCATTCAAGCAGGTGCCTTTTGAAGAGTTCAGGGGTACCTACCGCAAGGACAGCATGATGAATGCACCCATGTCGCACGTGGAAGGTCGCATCGAGAAGTTCTGGGACAATGAATATGACTATGAGCCCAAGCTGAACCTCAACTACTTCAACACGGGACAGGTGAGCTATCCCTTCTCCTACTTCATCGACCTGGGACGGGAAATCAAGGGCAGCCGCTTCAAGGTGTGGCAACGCAACGCCTGGGGCATGCTCTACGGCGGAGAGAACGTGGAGATCTGGGAGATCTGGATCAGCGACGACAAGGATGCTTCCGATGGCGTATTCGACGGTTGGGAGCTGGTGGGCCGCTATCGCCTCATACAGCCTTCAAACGTGATCGAGGCCCGCAACGAGGCCCGCAACGGTCATGAATATATCTTCTATCCCGAAAATCCACAGTTCACCAAGCCATTCCGTTACCTGCGCTACAAGGGTATCAAACAGTTTGGCGGCGGCAACTCGGGCTGCACATCAGAGATCACGGTCTTTGGTACCGAGGCGGACGGGACGATCATTGAGGATTCTGAAACGCTCATCGGCGTGCGCGAAGGATGGGAATAAGGAATGAAATCATCAAAAAAATAAACCTATAAAACATATGAAACAATTCAAATCGATTCTCAAGATAGGCTTCCTGATGACCATAATGGCTTATTGGGGATGTGACTCGATGGAAGATAACTTCAAACAATACCTGGAGGAGTATAACTACTCGGGGAAGATTGACAGCCTGCGGGTGTATCCCGGCTTTGAACGGGTGATCCTGGCATGGGACAATCCGAAGGATCAGAAGTCGAAGAGCATCAGGATTGTATACGGCGTGGACAGTACGGAGGTACTTTACGATACGCTGGTGGACTCGGTGAGCATTGAGGGGTTGAGTGCCGGCACGGGCTATGAGTTTGCAGTCTACACGCTTGATGCCCACAAGAACCTGTCGGTGCCGACGTATATCACGGCCTTTCCCGTGTCACAGGCTTTTGTGGACGGGCTCACACCGCCCATGGTGGTGGTGCAGGCCATCGGACCGGCCCAGTATGTCACCATCATGGGAACATCCAACGTGCTGATGAGCTTCTCGGGCCATATTGAATATACGGTGAACGGTCCCGACGGTTTCACTAGGAGCGAGAAGCTCTTCGTGCCGGAAGCCATCGGCCAGTCGCAGATTAACGTCCCGGTGCCTTCGATCATTCCGTTGCCTTTCCTGCCGGTGGGTGAGTATACCTTCGACTTCCGGGTATCGGTATGGCCGATCATGGGTAACCTGGTCTCCGCCGACGAGGTGTGGCTCGATAATCAGCAGACCGTAAACGTGGAGCCTGTGGTGATCAACCTGATGTCGATTCCCGGTACCATCTCCGACAGATATAACACCGGCGGCGGTGAGGGCATTGCAAAGCTGGTGGATGGAAACATCAATTCGAAATATCTGACCGGCGGCGCGGCCACCTGGATGATGTGGAAGATGGACCGCCAGTTCATTGCGACCTATTACACGCTGACATCGGCCAATGATGCTTCGGGACGTGACCCGAAAGACTGGAAGCTGGAGGGTTCAAACGATGGGACGAACTGGACTACGCTCGATCAACAGAGCGGCATCACGTTCGCCACCCGTTTTGAACGGAAGGTGTTCCTGATGGATAATGCCACGGCGTACTCTCATTACCGGCTGAACGTTTCTGCGTATAATGGCAGCAACTTGTTCCAACTGGCGGAGTGGGGGCTGTATTATGATAGCGGGCAGTGATTTTTAAGCGGTCAGCG
>DNYO01000299.1 GCA_003506795.1 Deltaproteobacteria bacterium | reverse complement strand
GACTCCATCTCAGCGGTAGCCGACAGCTTGGCCGGCGCCACCTTCCGGTAGACTTCGGCCGGCCGCTTGCGTTTGCCGTCGACGGTCAGCAGGTCATCCACCGTGATCCCGAACAAACGCTCGTTCTCCTGAAGATAGGGCAGGATGGTTTCCCAGTCCTGATCGGTCATCCTGAAGAAATTACCGCCGTTCAATTGCTGGCGGACAAGATACTTGCGAGGATCACGCACATATATGGCGCCGCCGGACGCGAGCGAGAACAGGTTGCCGCCGGGATAGGGTTCCTTCAAATCCACTACGCCGCCTTTATCATCGAACGTAATGCCGTTGAGAATAACAAAACCGCCTCCCGCAAAGGGGTCGCCCGCCATGAACGATTCCGCGAGGAAATCGAGGCAGGTACCATTGATCACCACCTTTGGCCTGCCGACGGAGTTGATGAGCGGACGGCCGGCTGCATTTCCCAGGACAAAGACGGAGCCGCCTTTAGCGCCGTAAAGAAATGTCTGGCCGGTATCACCGTGGATAACAAGTTTACCTTCCTTGATGATCTGACCGAGCTGGTCCTGGGCATTGCCGTGGACGGCGATCGTCAACCCGTCTATGCCGGAGGCAAGGTAGTCGCCATCGCTGTCGTAGACATCGATACTGACATCCCAGGTTTGCGGTCCGAGTCCGCAGCCGGTAAAACGCTGGCCGACGCAGTTATAGACAATGAAGTGCTTCCAGCCCTTCATGTAGGCATCCACAAGAAGCGAGGAATTGCAGTCCTTTCCTTCCGCCGGGAAACCAAGCGTGTCGATCACAAGGGTCGTCTCGCCCGCATGAGGCTCTCTGAGGAGGTCCCTGGAGTTGTAATCGATGAGCCGGAATTCGCTTGCCGGTATATCTTCTGCAATTGAAAGAAGCCCGGAAAACAGCCGGCGCAAGGCGCTGCGGACTATCTGCAGAACGTGTTTGCGCTTTTTCGTGCCCGTGTCATATCGCCGGTCGTTAAGAAGCGTCAACAGTTGTATGGCCCCGGCGCATTGCCTCGGGTCTTCGGCCAGCGCGACAACCGCCTCACAGGCACGACTGACATCGGCCAGGGACCACCGGGCAATGTTTTCAGTGAAATAACGGAAGGCCGTCAGGCTGTCCCTGTCGAAGTGCTCCCGGACGACGCTCGCGATCGTGTCGCCGTTCGTTCCGGACAGCGTTATTTCCTCCGATAAATTGACAACTTCCGTTCCGGACGGTAATTTTACGGAAGCCCCGAACTTGTCGGCACAATTCAGGCGGTACGTGCCGGCTTCACCCTTCTCAAGTGTGAAAATAAAGGACCCGCCATCCGTCGAACTGCCGCCCCGGGCATTCCAGTATTTGTCGGCGATGGGGCAGATGCGGCTGTCATCCTTGGACATGCTGAGCAGCGTCGCGTCGATCGCCTGCTTTTCAGAACAGATCAGACCGACCTGCACTTCACCGTCGGCAAAGGCAAAGACCTGTGGGCGGAGCATGGAGGTGTCTGTGATCCCCATGAGCTGGAACTTGTCGGCCGCCTCAAGGGTGCGGGCGATGATAAAGAACCAGGGGCCGTCCGGCGAGGCATGGATGTGCGTTGCCTGAATTGCGCGATAAACGGCCTGTTTCTCTTCGGGCAGCCTGTCGAAATCCAGCTCGGTGGTGGGCGCCAGGGCTTCGATGATATATTCCAGCGGATAGTTGTATATCCTGCTGAGCAGATCGAATAACTGGATCGAAACCTCGGTATCGGTCAGGAACTGGGGATAGATATGACGCTGCGCAAGATACTCGCATACGGAGCTGTAGTTTGCAAAATCGCCGTTGTGGACCAGCGCGGTATCGATAGCTCCGAAAGGATGGGCACCACCCGGATGCCAGACCCGTCCCTTGGTGGGGAACCGCTGATGGGCAATCCAGACATGCGCCTTCAAATCGTCGATCTTGTAGTAATCGGTGATCGACTCGGCGTACCCGACCACCTTGAGGATCATGATATTCTTGCCGTAGGACATGACGAAGGCCTTCTTGTCGCCCAGCGAAGCGTAGTATTCCTGGTTTAGTTTGACGCTTTGCTGGCTTAGGAATTCAGCCTCTGCCTCTTCACGCGTCATCCGACCCATCTCATTATTTGAAATGAAGGATTTGAGGACCTCCGGTCGAACGCGAACGAAATAGCGCATGACATCCGGCGGTTTGGCTTCCAGCGAAGGGATCGTCGTCCAATCCGCAACGGTATCGAGCATGCACGAGGCCTCAACCTCAAAACAGGGGGTAATGTACTTCCCTTCGAGTTCCCGCCGGATACCATTATCCAGGAAAGCGATGTGCACCATGTAACAGGCGTTCAGGACCTCGCGGGTTACCCCGAGCTGCTCCGGTATAAAGCCTACCGCGGCAATTCCGCCGCCCTTGCCGTTGCCGCGGTTATGCATCTGCCGGGACGGCTCGTGAATATGGCGGGCGGCGACAGGCTCGGTGGCACAGAAACCGACCACGCCGCAGCCGCCTTCTTCCTCGCCTTTGTAGGTAGGATAAGGTATACGCAGCTCTTCGATCAGCCGCTGTCGGGAACGCAAGATTTTTTCTATAATCCCGTTGTTCATGTATGGGTCTCCACATCGTTGGTATAATCGAGATGCATCAGCAGGTCGGTGCGACCGCGCAGCTCGCTGACGCTGCGCATGCCGAATCGTTTCAATATGCCTACCAGTTCTTTTCGCCAGGCACTGTACATATTGATAATCCGCTGCGTGCCCCAATCAAGATCCACATCCGCCGCAAGTTCGGCATCGGTGGTTGCAATACCGCGCGGACAGCCGCGTCCGCTTTCGCAGCGCGAACAACGTATACAGCCCAGTGCAACCAGTTCGGACGTGCCGACGACAACACCATCGGCCCCCAGCGCGATCGCCTTCGCGATGTCGTGAGCTGTCCGCAGCCCGCCGCTGGCGATCAACGTGACCTTGTCCCGAATACCCTCGTCCGTGAGGAAGCGGTGGACTTTCACGATACCGTATTCGATCGGCATTGCGATGTTCTTTTTGGCTATGTCGGGTGCGGCTCCCGTGCCGCCGTACCCGCCATCGAGATGCACGATATGCGTGCCGGCGGAGTAGCTGCCCACGGCGACCATGTCCACGTCATTGGGGGTAGACACCTTGGTGGATATCAGGGTCCGCCGGTTGACGTGCTTGATCCAGTCCATGTGCTTCTGATGATCTTCGATGGAATAGACGCTGTGAAACGGAAAGGGTGAAAAAAGCGAAATCCCCAGGACTGTCTCGCGCATTCTGGCGACTGCCGGTGTAACTTTATCGGCCAGCAGGTGGCCGCCGAGACCTGGTTTGGCCCCCTGGGCGTACTTGAACTCGACGATGCGGACGCGCTGGATCGTCTCTTCGCGAACACCGAAAAGACCTGTCGCTATCTGGGTGATGACGTGATCGTCATATGGCTTCATGCGTTCCATGTAACCGCCTTCACCGGTGCAGGTAAAGGTATTGAAAGCGACGGCGGCCCGGGCCTTTGAAAGCTGGACGACGTTGCTGACGGAACCGAAGGACATGCCTCCGCCATACCACGGAACGTCGATTTTTATCTGTGGACGACCGTCATCCCGTCTGTTGAGCACGATACTGGTGTCTATCTCGTCATCGCGTAAATCGACGGGTGGTTTTTCGGGGAATTTGAACCGCAGCCGGTCCAAACCGCCTCCGGAAGCTCCGGTCTCATAGTCGTAGCCGTATTCAGGTGACGGGGGTTCCCCGGTTTCCGCCATTTTCCAGGTGGCCATCAGCATGTCCGGTGTCCAGCGAAAGTCGCCCATCGCCTTTAACATCGGGTTCTCAACCATTTTCAGCGCCTTGTTCGGGCACAGGTCGATGCAGTAATGGTCTGTCTTCTGGCAGGAAGGACCTATGCAGACATTCAAATGCGGGGCGGAAAACAATTTGTAGCCCGGTTTCAATACGTGCACACCATGGGGGCACACCTCCGCGCACTTGCCGCAGAGTTTGCAGTTGCTGTCCCGGCGAATGATATACTTGGCTATCTCATTACGATAACGTGAGGGCGCCGGCTTTACCTCGCGAGCTATCTCAACCTGCGGCACCAGCGTTTTCGCGGTGTTTTCAGGCAGAATTTCCTTAAGAACTGATTCTTTTGCCAAAGAGCCTTCCAAAGGTCTCCTCCTCGATGTCTTCAAAGAACAATGCACGTCCGGTCTCGCCGCGCAGACGGCGGGCTTCCCGCATCCCCATTGCTCCCATAACCTCGATCAACTGGTCATGCCAGACTGCAATCAGATTCGTCATACGTCCGACCCCGTATTGGGCGGTGATGGTTTCAATCTTCGCCGGGCAGTCGAAACCATCGCGACAGCTTCCACAAAAGCGGCACTCAAGCGCGATCAATAACGGCATATTGATGGTTACCGCGTCGGCACCGCAAATGATCTCTTTCGCCATATGTTCCGCCAGGGCGATGCCTCCGCCGGCGATAATGGTTACCTCATCCCGGATGCCGTCTTTTACAAGAGACGTATGGATACGTCGTGTCATATCTTTTATAAACCCGGGTGCTTCCACCCCTGTTTGATTTCCGTTGATATCGGACACGATGTGTATCACTTCGACAACGGGATTATGGGCAAGCTCTATGGACCTTCCTTCGCCGCGGGAGTCGAGTTCAACTCTCACTGCGACGACCAGGCCCGGGTTGACGGTCTTGATCTCTTCTATCCGTTGTTCGGCTCCGTCACTGTCGGCTATTTCAATGAGGCGCGATTCCCTGAGGATTTCCGGTGTGGGCCCAGAAGCGTCTTTGCCGACATAGAAGACTACGTTCGATAAATACTTTTCTTTATACGTCCCCAGAAGACCTTGCTGTTCCCAATCAACGATCATCATCGTGCCGGTTTTGGCGGCGACAGCCAGCAGCATCGGCATGAGACTGGGGAACTGATATTCTTTCGGGAACATATCGATCAATATCGGGACCGGCAGGTCTACGAGCGGTGGTAACGGGGTAGTCAACCGGTCGTTTTCAAATGAAAGCAGTCTTGGCTTTCTTCCTATATCGACGGAGGTGCTGATATATTCCCGCCCGTGAATTCCATCGCGGGTAGGCCGGACGATCTCCGACATATCGGTCCACATGGAATCGAAACCGGCGCCCGTGAATTTACCCCGGTAGCCGGCGCCGGAAACCGGAATGCCGGCGGTTTCCGCCTGGTTCCAGGTCGTCAGAATAATGTCGGGCGTATAATACCCGTTGCCCATATGTTCGTATTCCGGGTTCACGGTTAAGGCCAGGATGCCTTTCGTGCACTTCTGAACGCAGGAAAAACAACCCATGCATTCAAAGAACATGGCGTTGAATTCATCCAGGTCTTTGATATATTGCATTTCCTGCCGGTAGCGGTCGTAGACGCACGCCTTTTTCACACAATTATGGCACCGGGCGCAATCCTCTCGCCAGTCGACAATGCCGAACTTACCTATTTTCGGTAATCTCGGCGGGATCTTTTTCGTCTCTATATGATATTTCTTCGGCATTTCATCCAGCCTCGATCATTACGTTACAGCCGCCAGCAGCTCGCCTACCCTCGACTCGTTGCCGCCGGAAAGGATGTGGACACCTTTCAGTCCCGGAAGTCCCTTGAGTTTATTAATAGTTTCAGCGGCGATGCTGACGCCCTCTTTTTCCTGGGCCCCGGCGTCGCCGGCAGCCGTCAGCCGGTTGATAATTGTTTCAGGGATAATGAAATCGGTGTGAGTAGAGGTCAGTTCCACAGCCTGGGCGGCGCTCTTCAGGGGCAGGACACCGGCGAGGATCGCAGTCTTGCCGGCAAGCCCCGCATCGCCGACGGCTTTCAGCCAGACCTTGAAATTATCGACATCGAATACGGCCTGCGTTTGAATAAAATCGGCGCCCGCGGCTATTTTCTTACCCAGCCTTATGATGTTCAGTTCAAGTGGTTTCAGGTCCGGGTTTGCGGCGGCGCCTATCAGCATGGCGAAGTCTCCCTGGATCTTCGTGCCGTCCGACAGGTGACCGCCGTTCATCTTCCTGACGATATCTATCAGTTGAATAGAATCAATGTCGAAGACGTTGGCTGATTCACCGCAGCCTATAAGAGTCTGGTGAAAACCCGACAGGCACAGCACATTCCTGATGCCAAGATAAGCGGCTCCCAGCAGGTCGGATTGAAGAGCGATGCGATTGCGGTCTCTCGTCACTATTTGAAATACCGGCTCGATGCCGGCCTGACGTAAGGCGGCAGATGCGGCCAGGCTGGACATCGATACACCGTAGTGGTTATCGGCCGCATTGACCGCCGTCAGGGCGGCGCTGCCGAAAATCTTCGGATCAATCGTCAACCCAGTGCCGGCGACCGGCAAATACTCGGCGGTAAAGATGAAGTCATTGCCGCTGATCTTTGCTGCTAACTTGCTATCAGGTTTCATACCCTGTACTCCTTGGCGTTAGACTGACGAAGAACTGTCGACCCCATTGACCGCGGTGTTCTGAACCATTGCCTTAATCTGAAGTCGGAAATCTTCTAATTTATGGATAACTCCCGCAATGCCCTCATCGTCCATCTGAATCACCCTGGTCCGACCCTTTCCGAGTCCGGCTTCCTGCAGCAATTCGTCGACGGCATGCGCCCGTTTTCTGGCCCGCATGTTACCTTCCATGTAACGGCATTCGCCTTCTTTGCATATCATAATGACGGCACCGTCCGCGCCGGTGTCGAATGCCTTGGTCAGGTACAGAATGTCCAGCTTTCCGGAACAGGGCAGAGAGACCATTTTAATTTCATCATCCTGCCGGGAACAGCTGCGCATCAGTTCTTTCTGATCGTAGCTCGTCGCACAATGAAAGAGATATATTCTAGGAATGTGGTTGTTCAAAGCCGCCACCTTTACCTGTCGTTAATGGAGNNAGGAGAATAGAAGATTACCCTGTCTCTGACTAGGTGAACGACATTGTTCGATGTTTTACAGAACCCCTCGGAGGTCGTTGAGGGAATAGCACGTCGATGTGCGCGTACAGCATAATCTACTCGACTTGATTTTACAAGCGTAAATTTGGACGCGTTCCGGATCATGTGCACCTTCTCTCCGATCAACTCTCGCACGGTCTCCACCAGTCTTCCTGTCGCTGCTGTGGCCATGAGCCTTCATCCATGAACCTGGCTACAACCGTCCGGGATTGCAGGGAAGATTCAACGATTCTCTTAAAGTTCGTGATTACTCTTTTCCCCTGATCGGCAAAGCTTCCCTTGATCTTTTTCCCGTCGCGGATGATCCTGGCCACATCGATCCCTCTTTCATTTTCCATCCAGGCCTCGACCATTTCCGGGGTTACCTCGATGTGGAACTGAAGGCCGTAGGCACAGTGCCCGACCTTGAAAGCCTGGTTGGGACAGACCCGGCCCTTTGCAAGAAGGACACCATCGTCGGGTACGTCAAAGGTGTCCTCGTGCCATTGGAAAACGGTCATATGCTGGGGATTACCCCTGAAAAGATTGTCGTCCATACCTTCGCGGGTTTTCATCACGGTGGACCATCCGATCTCCTTTTTGGGGGACCTCGTTATGCGGGCACCGCACGTTTTCGCAACAAGCTGGGCACCAAGACATATCCCGAGGAGTGGCACTTCATCGATAAGGGCGCGCCTTATGAAAGACTCTTCGTTCTTCAAGAAAGGGTACGCATCTTCCTGGTAGACGTTCATGGGACCGCCCAGGATGACGATCCCGCCGACATCGTCGAGGTCGTGGGGAAGGTTTGTCCCGGCTCCGGAGAGTTCCAGGACTTCTACGTTCCATCCGTCATCCAGGAAGAGATCCGCAATGTATCCTGGACCTTCCTCTTCAACCTGTTTTATGACAAGCAGTCTCTTTTCCATATTGCTTCCCCTGTTGTCCCTCGTGTTTCCGGGTGGAAGTTCTGAGGGGTTGGGTAGTAGTAGTCCATCTCAATCCCGTATCAGTCGCCGCTAAAGTACTTTCTGAGATATTCGAGCTGATAATAGAGCTTTTGAAAGCCGTCCTTCAGGTCGCCGTCACTGGGATCAACTTCCCACAACGATCGAATGTCCTTAAGCGATTCCATGGCACTGCAAACGATACCGCCGAGTGCCGTATCGGCTACGCTCTCCATCTCGCGGTCGAGAGAGCTAAGAGGAACAACCTTGACTATGGGAAAGTGTCTTAAACTGTCTGAATGGGCCATAACGCACCTCACAAATACCTTTTCAGGCTTTTTAGTCCAAGACGTTGACTGGTTTTTGAACGGCTTTGTTCGCTTTTTGAAAACCCCTCGGAGGTCGTTGAGGGATCTGCACGTCAATGTACGGTTATAGTATAATGCAACACTTGGTTATTTACAATAAAATTTTAGAGGTTAACAGGGAGAAGAGTCTCAGGGAGAAACCCTTTATCGTCCGGTGATTGAGTGTGTCTCTTGCCTTTCCTGAAACCGGACTTTGAGACCCGGAAGCCTTTTCCCCTATTCCAGGATCGTATAGGCGTTCTCGTGATGCTGGGTGAGGTCGAGGCCCACGATCTCGTCCTTCTCCTTCACGCGCACCTTCATGACGATGTCGATGACCTTGTAAATGATGAAGCTGGCGGCGAAACTGTAAGCGATGGTCACCGCCGCGGCGATGGCCTGAATGAGAAGCTGTTTCGGGTTTCCGAAAAAGAGACCGTCAGGGCCTGCGGGGTTGATCGCCTTCGAGGCGAACAGCCCGGCTGCGAGTGTGCCCCAGATACCTCCCACGCAATGGACGCCGAAGACGTCGAGGGCGTCGTCGTAACCGAATCGGGGCTTTATGACCGACACGGCAACATAGCAGAATACGCTCACAAGAACACCTATGATGATCGCCGAAAAGGCGCTCACATATCCGGCTGCCGGCGTGATGGCCGCAAGCCCGCCCACCGCGCCGGTGACCGTTCCGAGCACCGTTGGTTTTCTGTTGAATATCCAGTCGAGAAGGGCCCAGCTCAACCCTGCGGCAGCGCCCGCGGTATTGGTCACCACAAAGGCATTGACGGCCACCGCATTCGCTCCCAGGGAACTGCCGGCGTTGAAGCCGAACCATCCGAACCACAGAAGACCCGTGCCAAGGATGGTGAAGGGCAGGTTGTGAGGAAGGATCGCCTTGCTCCCTCCATTCCTCTTCCCGATGAAGATCGCCGTCATGAGGGCGGCTATACCGGCATTGATATGGACAACGATCCCGCCGGCGAAGTCTATGGCCCCCAGTTCCTTAAGCCACCCTCCGGCACCCCACACCCAGTGACAGACAGGATCGTAGACAAAGGTCGCCCACAGGATCGTAAAGATAATGAAGGCGGCGAACTTCATCCGCTCGGCGAATGCCCCGATGATGAGCGCGGGGGTAATTATCGCAAACATCATCTGGAACGCCATGAAAAGCTGGTGAGGGATCGTGGCCGCGTAATCGGCGTAAGGTGTAAATCCCACCCCCTTTAAACCGATCCATTGAAAACCTCCCCAGAACCCCCTGGCCGGGCCGAAGGAAAGGCTGTAGCCATAGAGAACCCACTGGATACTTATGACGCACAGTACCACGATACACTGCATGAGAATGCCCAGAACGTTCTTCCTCCCCACCATACCGCCGTAAAAGAACGCCAGCCCCGGGGTCATGAACATGACGAGGGCCGTTGATATAAGCACCCACGAGGTGTCACCGGTATCGATCCCGTGCAGGCTTCGCGTTTGCCCGGCGGGTTGCGGCTGCCCCATCGCCTCGCGGCCGTCCTGGCCGAAGACAAGA
>DNYO01000339.1 GCA_003506795.1 Deltaproteobacteria bacterium | reverse complement strand
CCTGTTCTGAGGAAAATGTCGTTGCTCCTGAGACGGATGCAATGAAAGCCCTTTCCCTCATGACCCGGACGGGGTCGAGTCGCCTTATGGTCGCTACCGGGAATCGTCTCGTCGGGATACTCGCTCTCAAGGATATGTTGAAATTCCTTTCCCTTAAGGTCGAATTGGAAGAGACCTGAACGGGGACAAAAAATTATCGCAAATTTATGAGGTTTCGGGAAGTCCCGAACTCTCGCCAACGGATATATCGGAAGAATCTCCGGATCGCCGCGATCAGACAGACAATTGCCGGCACTGCGGCGAGGATGCTTGCGGCAGTCCTGAAAAACGAAAAGGCCCCGGGAGAAATAGTGATGGAAATGGTTTCCATTAGTTGACAGCAGCAGATTGGTTGCTTATAATGGCTGAACGGGATCAGGCAATATTTGATCTCGCTTTGTTATTTAACCCTTGGTCTGTTCGAACCGAAAAAAACTACATGTTCTGATTGGGCTCACTGTGGATTGATATGAAAGAACAAGACGAAAAGAAAAGACTGCCTGGGAACGAAAACGAGGCGCCTTACGAAAAGGGTGGACCTGCACGGACCGGTGTCTTTCCGTCTCGGGGCTGGTCGAACATCTCGCCGTTTTTTGCTTTTATTGGCGGGTGGGCGATTCGCATGATCGGAAATGTTGGCGCGATAGCCGTCTTCTTCTTCCTTGCCTTCGTCAATATATTCCGGTCAAAACAGATACGTGAGATCACGAACCAGGTTTATTACATCGGGGCGAAGTCGTCGCTCATAGTGATACTTGTGGGTCTTTTTACCGGTATGGTGCTGGGCCTGCAGCTTTTTTACACCCTGGTGAAATTTGGTTCCGTGGGCGCCCTTGGCTCCGCCATCTCTCTGTCTCTTGTACGGGAGCTGGGACCGGTCCTGACGGCTATCATGATAGCTGCACGGGCGGGTTCCGCCATGGCTGCGGAGATCGGGATCCTTCGCAATTCCGAGCAGATCGATGCTCTGTACACGATGGGCATCGACCCGGTGCGTTACCTCGTCAGTCCGAGGATCGCGGCCTCCATCATCAGTTTTCCCCTGCTCACCGCGTTTTTCGATCTCATAGGCATCATCGGGGGCTACCTGACCGGTGTTGTCCTCCTGGGGACAAACGCAGGTACGTATTTTTACCGGGTGCAATCTTCCCTGGGTATGGTGGATATCCGGGGCGGTTTCATAAAGTCTCTGGTTTTTGGCGCCATCGTTTCCTGTATCTGCTGCTTTCAGGGTTATTTTTGTCATATGAGGAATGATGGATTCGGAGCCAGATCTGTGGGTATGGCCACCGTATCGGCCGTTGTGATCTCGTGCGTATTGATTCTTGTTTCCGATTATGTGGTAACTTCATTCCTGATGTAAGGACATTTATGGAAACACCTCTCATAGAATTCAGGAACGTTACGAAGCGGTTTAATGGAAAGACCGTGCTCGATAATATCAATCTCAGTATATATGAAAACCAGGTCACCACCATCATCGGAAAAAGCGGCACCGGAAAGAGCGTGCTTCTCAAACACATCATCGGGCTTCTCAAGCCCGATGAAGGCACCATTCTGTTCCAGGGCAAGCCCGTCAACAAAATGAAAAAGGCCGAATGGGAAGATCACAGGCGCAAGGTAGCCTACCTGTTCCAGAATAATGCCCTCCTTGATTCGATGACGGTTCTGGACAACGTGGCGTTTCCTTTGCGGCAGACGACGAATCTGAGCAAGGCGGAGATAGAAAAACGGTCCATGAAAAGGATTGACGACCTGGAACTTGCGGAAGCTGTCGGAAAGTTCCCGTCGGAGCTCTCCGGCGGCATGCAGAAACGCGTCGCGCTGGCGCGAGCGCTCGTTACGGACCCCCGGATCGTTCTTTTCGACGAACCGACGACGGGCCAGGATCCCATCCGGAAGAACATGATCCTGAGCATGATCATCCATTACAGGAAAAAATACGGCTTCACCGCCGTGATGATAAGCCACGACATTCCCGATGTTTTCTTCATCTCGGACCGGGTGATCATACTCTGGGAGGGAGGCGTGGGTTTCGAGGGGCCCTATGAAGAGGCGCTCAAGCAGAACGTCCCTATGATTGACGAGTTTCTGCGCAGTCTGGACGGGTTTCAGGATCAACTGACGGGCCTGCTTTCACGAGAGGCCTTCAAGATGCACTATTCAGCAATGCTCGGAGCCGCGGTCACGGAAACAAAGTACTCAGCGGCCCTTTTCGGCGTCCGGCTCAACATTCTCTACGAGGCCCTGGGGGCGCAGGCGGCAGTTGCCGTTCTCAAGGCGCTCGGAGAATATGCCAACCGGTACTTCAATTCCATCGGGGGTTTCTCCGCACGCCACAGCAGGGATGAAATTCTGACCATATTCCCTCACAAGAATCTGGCAGAGGCCCGCAAACTCGTAGAGGGCTTTTCGCATGAGTTGGAGAATGGCGTGGTGGATCACATCAAGAACATCGCCTGGAAAAATTCCGACGCCGCCACATGTTTTGACATCTACATTCGTGCCGGGGTGATAGAGATCTCTCCCGAGGATTCTATCGAAGAGATAATCCAGAAGGGTCGTGCGGAGCAGGAGATCATTTCAACACACCGATGCGACCTGGGAGGTAAAGTGCAATGAAAAAATATTCCATGGAGACGGCGGTAGGTATCTTCATAGTGGTCGGTCTTATATGCGTGGGTTACATGACCGTGAAACTCGGTAATGTGACCCTCTTTGGGGACAAATCCTACCCGCTTTTCGCCCGGTTTACCTCTGTCACGGGGCTGAGGGTGGGAAGTTCCGTCGAAGTGTACGGGATCCAGGTGGGCAGTGTGACGAGCCTGTCGATCGACCAGGAGAAACAGATGGGGATAGTGGGGATGAAGATCGATAAAGGCACGGTAATCTACGATGACGCATCTGCAACTATTAAGAGTGCGGGGCTCATCGGCGATAAATATGTAAAGGTGGATCCGGGTGGATCGGGAGAGGCGCTGAAGCCCCGGGGAATGATTACGCAGACCTCTGTGCCGGCGGACATTGAGGACCTTATCGGCAAGTATGCCTTCGGAGATGTGAAAAAGGAGCCCGGAGAGGCCCCGGAAGGATCCGCCAAATGATGGAGGAGGACAAAGTGAGAAGAATACTGGCCGGTTTGCTGATATTCATTGTGTGCGTGGCACCGATCCGGGCCCTTGCAGGTCCGGCTCTGGATACCGTGAAAACCAACGCCAACGTCGTGCTGGATGTGCTCGGAGACCCCAAGCTCAAGGGGGAGTCGGGAAAGAAGGTCAAAGAGCAGAAGGTCGAGGCTGCAGCTGACAAGCTCTTTGATTACGTGGAGCTTTCGAAAAGGACCCTGGGCCTCAACTGGAACAAGCTCAGCATGGAGCAGCGCAAGGAGTTTGTAGACCTCTTCAAGACGCTCCTCAGAAACACCTATATCGATAAGATCACTGCTTACACCAATCAGAAGGTAAACTTTACGAAAGAAGTAAACCTCTCGGAAAATACCATGGAGGTCCAGAGCGTGGTCGTATCGTCGAGAGCACAGACACCCATCAATTACAGGGTAATCAAGAAAGATGACGGGTGGAAGGTGTATGATGTCGTCATTGAGGGGGTCAGTCTGGTGAGCAACTATCGCACGCAGTTCAGGGAAATCCTTGCCAATAATCCACCACAGGCCCTGATCGATACTCTGCGCAAGAGGACCGGGAAATAATGAAGTATCGCTTTGCCATACTGCGGGTTATATGGATAACCTCTTCGAGGCGTGCCGCCGGTCTGTTCCTGGTGCTGTTTCTGTTTCTGGGGTGTCCGTCACTTCGCGCCGAATCCGCTATTTCGGAACCGGGCAGCATCAGGATAAGAAATCTTCAGGCTGCCGGGAATCAGTCCCGAGAACCCGCCGCTGCCGTTCGGGAAGCCGGCGGATTGACATCAAGAAATCTTCAAGCGGCCCGGAATGAGGTCGAAAGGCCCGCTCAAGCCCCCGGGACAGGTGAGGCGAAATCATCCGATGAGTATGGGGACGTGACCCCCGATGAAGTGGGCGATGCCGGCGCCTCGGGAGCGAAACCATCCGACGAATACGGTGACGTCGTCGCCGACGGCCCGGTCGAAGGATACCGGCAGATTGCCGATCCCATCAAACCCTTCAATGTGGCGATGTATCACTTTAACGACAAGCTTTATTTCTACGCGTGGAAACCGATTTCCACGGGCTACAAATATGTTCTGCCCGAAGAGGTGAGGGGTCTCATCAGCAGCTTCTATGAAAATCTGAAGGCTCCCGGCCGAATCATAAATAACCTTCTGCAGGGCAAGCCGTCAGAGGCCGGAGTCGAGTTCGCCAGTTTTCTCATCAATTCCACCGTCGGAGTCGGCGGACTGAGAAACTGCGCCCAGGAATGCTTCGGCCTGCGGGGCCGGTATGCGGATTTCGGTCAGACCTTGGGCAAATACGGCGTAGGTTTTGGTTTCTATCTGGTCCTGCCTTTTCTCGGCCCGTCCAGCGTGCGCGATGGCATCGGTTTTGCCGTAGACTGGACCATGAGGCCGCAAACGTACCTCAGTCCGGACTTCTTCAGCTACGAGAGTGTCGGGCTTTTCACCCACGAAACGATAAACAGCACATCATTCGATATCGGTGAATACGAGGCCCTCAAAGAGGCCTCCATCGACCCCTATGTGTCCATGCGCGATATCTACATCCAATACCGCACGAATTTGATCGAAAAGAGGTAGCGCAGGTTCCGGGCTTTAGACGGCCGCACTTCGTTCAAAGATATCCCACGTCCTTTTTGTCCCTTCCATGTGAGGAATGCGAGGAAAATAACCCCGGAACGGCCTTTCGATTATTCAAAATTGTTTTAATTTTTTAAACTGTTTTTTAAATCAGTCCCCCGTGTTTTCAGACTACCTGATTTGTAACCTGTCGTAATAACAGGGTATACCCCTCTTTAGGTTTCCTGGCACGTGATTTGCTTTAAGGACCGGCATGAGCATAACCACTCTCAGGGGAAAGGGGAAGACAATGAAAGATTTAAAGGCAACAAAAACATTCAACGCGTCATCGGAGCTTCTCGACGGGAACGCCGCTGTTCGCGGCGATAAGGTGGCTGTCTACTGCGGACAGGAGAAGATAACCTATAAATCCCTTTTGAAAAACGTGAATCGGTTTGCTAATGTCCTGGAAGCCCTCGGGGTGAAGCCGACGGAACGGGTCATGATCGTGCTTCCCGATTCCCCGATGTTTGTATATGCCTTTCTGGGGAGCATCAAGTACGGCGCGTGGCCGGTACCGGTAAATACGATGCTGAAGGAAGACGACTATCAGTATATGCTGGACAACAGCGACGCGCGGGTTCTGGTGACGGAACAGGACAGCAAGGCGGCTTCCGTCAGGACCACGCAGTTCTGCTACAAGCTTCTGTCCGGTCATGGACTGGAGTCTCTGATGGATTCCTCGTCCGACGAAGCGAATGCCTACCCTTCCGGGAGGGACGACATTGCGTTCTGGCTTTACAGTTCGGGAAGCACGGGCAGGCCCAAGGGTGTGCCTCACAGGCATATCGACATGATACACTCTGCCGATAACTACGGAAAAAAAGTGATTTGCGTCAGCGAGCATGACGTTTGTTTTTCCGTGAGCAAGCTTTTCTTTGCTTACGGTCTTGGCAACGGTCTCCATATACCTTTCAGACACGGGGCATCCACCGTCCTGTTGCCCACCCCTCCCAGCCCTGAAAGCGTGATGGAGACTGTTGCCACCTTCAAACCGACCATTTTCTTCGGTGTTCCCACCCAGTACAACTCGGTGCTGAAGAGGATGGATGATTCCACGGTCGATTCGTTCAAATCGGTCCGCGTGTGTGCCTCCGCGGGGGAGGCTCTTCCTCCGGAAATCTTCAGAAAATGGAAGGAGGAGACGGGCCTTGAGATCCTCGACGGCATCGGTTCCACGGAAGCCTTGCACATCTTCATCTCCAATATGCCTGGCGACATAAGACCCGGGACCTCGGGACGCGTAGTTCCCGGATATGAGGCGAAGATCGTCGATGACTCCGGGAACGAGGTTGAAGAGGGGGAAGCGGGGCAGCTTGTTATCCGCGGCGAGAGTGTCACGAAAGGTTACTGGCAGCGGCCTGAAGACAACAACGAAAAGTTTCTCGACGGCGGATGGTTCAAGACGGGCGACATGTATACTCAGGAAAGTGGGTATTTCACATACCAGGGCCGCGGAGACGATATGCTGAAGGTCGGCGGGATCTGGGTATCACCCGTGGAGATAGAGAACGTTCTCATCCAGCACAAGGCTGTAAACGAAGCTGCGGTGGTCGGTCACGAGGTGGAGGGGCTCTCGAAAGCCTTCGGATACATCTCCCTCAATGAGGGGTACGTGGACCGCTCCGGCCATGATGGCCTCACGGATGAGATCCTGAACTTTGTCAGCGAAAGATTGCCGAAATACAAGTGGCTTAGAGGCATTTATCTTGTTGAAGAGCTTCCGAAGACCGCGACGGGCAAGATCCAGCGGTTCCGCTTAAGGAAGTAGCGTGTCCGACCCGGTGCGGACAAGGAAAGGGAGGTTGTTTCCATGGAAGCGGAGCGTTTTAAGAGTAGGGAAGAGATGGATGCAGTGCTTGCAAAAGAACTTCTGCGCTATACGGCACAAAGACTGCCCCGGTACGGGTGGCTGCTCACCGAAGCTGCCATGAGCGAAGACTCAAACAGACCACACGGGGCAGGGTAGGCGGGGTGTGACGGCTGTCCGGTGTTCGCAGATTTGATGTATTGTATTACCAGGGGTTGTAGGGCTGACGAGGTTATTGGAAGATTCCCCGTAGCCTGAGGAGGTCCTGAGCGTCCGCGTCCCCCAGTTGAGCCGCGGCACGAAAATCGGCGATCGCGGGCAGGGCCATTCCCAATTCCTCCCGGGATAATCCACGATTGAAATAAGCCTCGGCCAGATCGGGCGCCAGTTCGATGGCGCATGTATGGTCCTCGATCGCCTTGTTGTATTCTCCCAGGTTGTACCACACCTTTCCCCGGCTTACGTACGTTTCCGCATATTCGGGGTGAAGGCCGATGAAGATGTTGTAATCATCTATCGCCTCTTTGTTCATGCCGACGGCCGCGTAGGCATCCGCCCTGATAACACGGACCCACAGGAAGGTCGGTTTCAGTTCGAGGAGCCTCGTATAGTCGGCAATTGCCTCCATGTGTCTGCCCGCCAGAATAAGGGCCGCACCGCGCCGGCCCCGAAGGAGGGGATCCGTGGGGGACAAGGCGATGGCGCTGTCGTAATCGGCGACCTCCCTTTCGTGGTCGCCCATACTTCCGTATACGTTTGCGCGGCTGATGTAGGTTTCAGTGCGGGATGGATCGAGCTCAACGGCCTTCGTGTAGCATTCCGCCGCCTTTTGAAGCTCGCCTGTCTCCTTGAGCACATCCCCCAGGTCCAGAAAGGCTTGAGTGAATTCGGAATCCAGCTGGGTCGCCCGCAGATAATTCTTCAGAGCCAGCTCCATATTGCCAAGCTCACGACATGCGTCGCCCTTGCGATGATACGCCAGGGCAAATTCAGGATTCCGGAAGTCAGCCATTCTACGTCTAACTTTACTAGGAAAAAGCCATCGCTGCAACCTTAAGGTAGAGAATATGGGTAATAGGTAATAGGAAAGGCGAAAAAGATTATTCCCATAACCCATGACCTATAACCCATTACCTATCTTCTTGACTATCTTCCCGGTGGCAATGTCATAAAACCAGATGTCGAGGAGCTGTATGTATAGATAATGGTATCTGGCCAGGTATGTGCCGGGTTTTTCGGGTACAGGTTTGCGGGTGATCTCCTCGTATGAGGTATATGGCGATGCAAGCTTTCCGACGAGAAGCGCCGTGACGTTTCCTTTGCAACGTTTCGCTTCCTCAGGAGTCATCTTTATCGTGGTCGTGAATGTTTCGCGGTCCGATTTCCCTGCCTGATCCTTCGTTTTCTCATCGCCTTTCGTGCTTTCCGGCGCAGTCTCTTCTATGGGAAAGGCCGCGGCGTTGACAGCCACCACCGCGTACTCGCTGAATTTGATCTCTTCAACTTCGATCCTGACGCCGCGCTTATCTGTGATGGTGTATCTATTGTCGAGCTGAGGCTGGTATCTGACCATGAATGCCTTTTTTGTTCTTTCCTCCCGCCCCCCCTCAAATGCGTTAGTGATCTCGCAGCGCACCCGCATGACCTGGTCCCCGGCATTGTAGAGGACCTCTTTGGGAGTGATCCTGAAGGCATAGACGCTGTCAAAATCCAGGGAACCCATCAAGGGGAGGTATATCTCCCGATCGATCCTCCTCCTGTGCTCTTCGTCTGTTTCCTGCGGCTCCCTGAGGGCCCCCTCTTTTCTCATGCGGATGTTGTTGTAGAGGAGTTCCGGATTGTGTCCCGTGTACATGGCCGGAAGTTTTTCGACTCCCGTATTGAAGGGCTTTCTATCAAACATCGTCGAAAGGAAACTCCCGCCGGGTCCGCCCGGACCACCGGCCCGTCCATCCGGCCCGCCTTTCGGGCGCCAGCAGCCGGCAAGGAAGAGAACGCAGAATATGACAATCACGGCAACAGGGGTAGAAACCTTTCGATGATATTTCATGTTCTTCCTTTTATCACGGACGGTTTCAAAGTTCCAGAGCTTATGAACCGTTTCAGGAGAAATGTTCGGATCGCTCCCCTATCCCAAACGTTTCTTGAACCTCAACGAGCTTGTGGCGACCACTGAGGCTCCCAGGATGAACAGAGCCAGAAACTGGGGCCAGAGGATGGCCATGCCGCTGCCTTTCAGGAAGATGCCGCGGATGATGACGAGAAAATATCGCAGGGGGTTAAGGTATGTGATGAGCTGGACGGCCATGGGCATGTTCTCTATGGGGAACATGAGGCCCGAGAGCAGGACGGCGGGGGCGAAGAAGAGGAATGTGGCCATCATGGCCTGCTGCTGCGTTCTGGAGATGGTTGAGATGAAAAGGCCGAAGCCCAGGACGGACAGGAGATATACGGCGGTTGCCAGGACAAGAAGGGGAATGGAGCCGCGTATCGGCACCTCGAACCAGATCACGCCGACGGCGGTGACAAGGAACATATCGAAGAAACCGATGAGGGCAAAGGGGATGGTCTTGCCGAGAATCAGTTCGGCGGGGCGGATGGGTGTGACCATCAACTGTTCCATGGTGCCGATCTCCCGTTCCCGGACGATGGCCATGGATGTCAGCAGCAGGCAGACGACGAGGACCATAATGGCGATGACCCCGGGCACGTTGTAGTTCTTGCTCTTAAGGTCCGCATTGTACCAGGCGCGGGGCCGTACATCCAGGGAGCCCTTTGACCGGTATGCTGTCTTCATCGCGATGTCCCGACTGAACTGCGAGACAATGCCGTTTGCATATCCCGCTGCGACAAGGGCGGTGTTCGAGTCCGTCCCGTCAAGGAGTATTTGAACGGAGACCTTCCGGCGGGCTTCGAGGTCGGACGTGAAGCCGCGGTCAAAATGAAGCACCACCGTTGTGGCGCCCTCATCGAGAAGGGTCCTGACCTCGGCATCCGATCCGGGGAAATGATCGATCCTGAAATATCCGGACCCCTCGAAGCGTCTCGCTATTTCCCGCGTGACGGATGTCTTATCGAGGTCGTAGACGGCCATCCTTATATTGGTCACATCCATGGTGACGGCATACCCGAAAACAATGAGCTGGAGAACGGGGGTCACGAAGATGATGGGCTTCATCTTCCTGTCGCGAAAGATCTGGATAAATTCCTTGACGACCATCTGTTTGATACGCTGCAGCATCTGGCGCATTCTACGTCACCCGCTTCTTGAATTTCTTCACCGCCACGGTGAATACGATAAGGCCGAAAAGGGCAAGGAGCCCCATCTCGGTCAGAAGCATGGCGGCCGTGTTCCCCTTGAGGAAAATACCCTTGATCGCCGCGACGAAATAACGCGCCGGAATCAGGTAGGTGATAGCCTGAAGGGGAACGGGCATGTTCAGGATAGAAAACATGAAACCTGAAAGCAGCAGCGCCGGCAGGTAAGATGAGATGACGGCGGCCTGGCTTGCCGCGAGCTGGGATTTCGTCACTATGGATATGAGGATGCCTAGGCTCAAACCGCCGAAAAGGAAAAGGGACGATATGAAGAGAAGAAGGAGGATGCTTCCCTTGAGAGGAACGCCGAAGAGCACGACGACGATGATGATGGACAGGATCGTATCGATGATCCCGATGGCGAAATAGGGGATCATCTTGCCGATGATCAGCTCCGCCGGTTTGACGGGCGTCGAGATGATCTGTTCCATGGTACCCCGCTCCCATTCCCTGGCGATGGTGAGCGACGTGAGCAGCGCGGCAACGATGGTCATGATGACTGCGATAAGTCCCGGGACGATGAAATTGCGGGATTTGAGCTCCGGGTTGTACCAGATGCGTGGGCGAACGTCGATGAGGGGATCGAGGGAACCGAGGCCGGCACGCCTCGCCGCCAGTTCCAGCGCCGAGTTCAGATATCCGAGGGCAATGGTCGCGGTATTGGAGTCGCTGCCGTCAACGATGACCTGAATCCGCGCCTGGCCCCCTGTCAGGGCATATCTGGAGAAGTCTTCCGGTATCGAGATCGCCACCCGCGCGCTTCCCTCATCGAGGGCTTTGTCAATGAGGCGCGAATCGTCCACATAGCCGACCATCGTGAAATAGCGCGATGCCTCCAGGCCGCGTACGATCTGCCTGCTGAGGTTCGTCTTGTCCCTGTCGTAGACCACGGTTGTCAGCCGGTCGACGTCGACGGTGATGGCGTATCCGAAGATGAAGAGCAGCATGACAGGCATGAGGAAGGCCAGTGCAAGGCTGAAAGAGTCCCTTCGTATCTGGATGATCTCTTTCCTGGCGATCGCTGTGATGCGATTGAGGTTCATCTCACGATACCTCGATGAGCGACACGAAGACATCCTCCAGGGAAGGGCGCACCATGGTGACGTTCGCAACGGGAATATTCGCTCCCGCAAGCGCCGAACGGATGGCGGGTATAGCGGACTCGCCCTTGTCGACGGTGGCATGAATCACGTTTCCGAACAACGCCACATCGAATCCTTCCCTGCCGAGGACATCGAGGCCCGCGACGATATCGACGACGGCTACCTCGAGGATCTCCTTGTGCATATGTTCCTTCTTCATGACATCGGGGCGGCCTTCGGCGATAATCCTTCCCCTGTAGATGAGGGCGAGGCGATCGCAGTATTCGGCTTCGTCGAGGTAGTGGGTTGTCACGAAGACGGTCGTTCCCCGGGAGGACATCTCGTAGATGAGATTCCAGAACCTGCGCCGGGAGATGGGGTCTACGCCGGAGGTAGGCTCATCGAGGAAGATTATGGGGGGTTCGTGGATCACGGCACATCCGAGGGCGAGACGCTGCTTGAAGCCGCTCGCCATGGTGCGCGTGATCGATTTGCGTTTCTCCCCGATCCCCGCCATGTCGAGGACCCATTCCTTGCGCTCCTTCCTTTTGTCGTCGGCCACGCCGTATATGCCGCTGAAGAAATCGATGTTTTCCTCNNTCGAAGCCGCCGACGGTACCCGTGCCGGCTGAAGGCATCAGAAGGCCGCAGAGCATTCTGATCGTCGTCGATTTTCCGGCTCCGTTGGGGCCCAGGAACCCGAAGACCTCGCCTTTCGCAACCATGAGGTCAATGTTGTCGACTGCCCGGAAATCATCGAAGGCCCTGGTGAGTCCCTTCACGGTGACGGCGGATTCTTCGGGAGGCAGACTTTGTCCTTCAGCGGTCGTCATGTTCCCGCCTTGCCTTCACTGCCGGCCTGGGCGCCGATCATGGCGAAGAAGACATCCTCGATGGAGGGGGAGATCTCGCGATATTCCCCGGTGGCGCAACCGCTATCCGACAGACGCCCCATTACGGCCGGGATGTCCGTCCTGTCAGCGAGGCCGATGTGGAGTCGGTCGCCGTATATGCCGACGCCGGTCACTCTTTGGTCGGATTGTATGATCTTCATGATCTCCCGCGCGTTGTCGCACCATACCTCGATCATGGGCATGGCGTGTTTTGCCTTGATGGCCGAGGGGGTATTCTTTTCGAGGAGCCTGCCTTCGTAAATGAGGCCTACTTCAGTACACCGCTCCGCCTCGTCGAGATAGGAAGTGGAGACGAAGATCGTTACCCCCTCCTTAAGAAGTTCGTAGAGGATCTTCCAGAAATCGCGGCGCGATACGGGGTCG
>DNYO01000142.1 GCA_003506795.1 Deltaproteobacteria bacterium | reverse complement strand
CTTTAGGCAATGAAAAACTGTACGGTACCACTCAAGTCCCGGAAACAATACCCAGACCATTCTCCCCGCAACTGATTACCGATTTTGCCGTGCTTACCTTAGAGCTCCATATGATCAGGAAGCGATACAAGTGGTGTCAAATTGGGATGCTTTGGAAATGAATAAAGTATTTTTTAGTTAAGGCGAAGGATCACGGGACCCGTTCCGCTTTCGGGGCGCGCGGACCGGGCACGAAGTGACCGGGACCGATGCGTCTGACTGCACCGGGTTGGAAACACGCCGATAACTCATGTTTGCGGATTCCCAGTCCACATTTCGCAACCACCTCTGTCCGCAAATGAGCATCGAGCGAGCCGAAAGCGCTTAACGGGTGTGATCCGTAGCGTGGCTGCCGGGGGATTGGGTCCTGCGCGGACCTCGCAACACGGAATAAAGGAGACGTCTGTCCTTTTCATCTTTTCACCTTCTCTGAAGTTGGCTGCCTTGCAGAGTGGGGGACGTCCTGATTGAGGCATGCTACTCGTCTTTAGGGTCTTGTTTTCGCTGTTTCAACAGGCCGGCTAGAGTTTTTTGAAGCCACTCCCTCAGGACGGGCTTAATCAGCGTGGCCCGTACGCCGCTCTTTCTGATCTTCTCCAGGGAGAGCGTGTCGCCTCGGCCGGTCGTCAGGATTATGGGGATGTCGTCTTTTATCCGGAGGATTTTAGCGGCCAGTTCGGTCCCCCTCATGTCGGGCATTATCTCATCCACGATTACTGCATCGAATGTTCCCGGGGACCTCGAAAAGAGCGTAAGTGCGTCACCCGGTTTGGTGCACACAACCGGCGTATAGCCCATGCGGTCCAGCATTTCCCCAACCAAGGCGGACACTATCTCATCATCATCGACGACCAAAATTCTGTATCTCATGCGTGCTCTTGTCATCCAATAAAGGATAAGGCTCCTGTATCTTCCCCGCAACTTCATAGACCGTCAAATGGCCCACGGGAGAGGTGCGCCGACGGCTGCCTTCGCAGGTTCATAACCGGAAACGCGAAACGATTTTTTTTGAGTGGTTGCCTTTTGGCACTGAAAAAGATAGACTTATTTATACAATGTCGGTTCAGCTCCGTGGAGGTTTATTATGAGCAACTACATGACGGTGGACGAATTGCTGGCTTCCAAGAATCTGACGCGGGAAGAATTGGAACTGCACAGGGACCTCATTGAAGACTGCAGGAAGAACGAGATAAAGATCACCGAGTATTGTGCTACAACCCGGGAAAATATCGAAAGAATGGCAGATATCCTGGATGATGTTTCCGGGAAAATGGTGGCGTTGAGCGTGGCTCTTGAGGCGATTATCGGCGAAGCTGAAGATATCTCCATCAGGATGATCCCCGAGCACAAGTTCCATCGCGCATAGCAGGATACGGAATCTGCATGAGACTTCTCCTTAAATGGCTCATCATGGCCGCATCGATCATCATTGCGGCCTACTTTATCCCCGGCGTCCGGGTCGGCAGCTTTCTGTCCGCCCTCTGGGTAGCGTTGTTTCTCGGAATAGTGAACATCCTCATACGACCCATCCTCATCCTGATAACGCTGCCGATCAACATCCTCACCCTGGGGCTTTTCACTTTTGTCATTAACGCCGCCCTTATCCTCCTCGCCTCGTCCGTCATAAAAGGTTTCGAGGTAGCCGGTTTCTGGTGGGCCCTTCTTTACAGCATCGTGCTGTCCGTGGTCAACTCTCTCCTCAATCTGGTCTTGCCAAAAAAAGACTCCTGAGCCGGTCCTTTAATATTTCCTGGAATGGCGGCGGTGTTTTAGGAAGTTGTCGGTGTAGAGGCCCGCAAGGTCTTGCGACGTGATGATGAGAATGTTTTCGGCATTCTTGCGATCGGCGGCGTACGTGAAATTAAAGGAGCCGGTGATGACGGTCTCGCGGTCCAGAATGATGATCTTGTCATGCGCGCAGGCGTGCTTATCATCGAGCCAGACGGTGGCGAAGCCTGACTTTAGCGCCCTGGCCGTGACGTACTTACGCTCTCTCTGATCGTCCCTGTCCAGAATTACCTCCACGGTGACACCGCGTTTCTGTGCCTTGAGAAGGGCTGTCTGAATGGGCCGGGATGTAAAGAGATAGGCTTGCACGAGCACCTCGCGGACCGCCTGGTCTATGTGCCTCGTTATGGCCTTTGTCGCGCCGCCGTCGGGGCTGAAATAGACCTTTGCGGGAGTGTTGTTGAGAATGACCTCGGCAGCGGCAAGGTGCCACGGCAGGGCCAAAAGGATAAACATCAGTGTCAGTAAACAGGCAACAGATCTCTTCATCAGGCGCTCCCATCGTCAAATTTTCCCCAATTCTAATGCGGGTCCACGCCAGGGGTCAAGGATAGAAGACCGTTGTCGGCCCTGTTCCGGTTCGACGCTTAAGAAATCACTACATTTGTTGATAATACAATTGAAGGGGATGGGTATGATCAAGAAGAAGGTTCTTCTCATTGACGACAATAAAGACTTTTGCGAGGTCACGAGGCTCTGCCTCCATCATACCTGGAAGTACCGGGTAGTTACCGCCGAAAGCGGGGCAACGGGCATCGGCCTCGCAAAAAAGTACAGACCCGACGTTATTCTCCTTGATGTCAAAATGCCCGTCATGGACGGGGGCAGGGTGGCGGAGTTCCTTATGGAAGACAGTTCCACGAGCAGCATCCCCATAATTTTTCTCACAGGCCTCGTCATGCGCGGCGAGGTGGTACAAAGGGGAGGTTTCATCGGAGGCCGTCCCTTCATCGCCAAACCCTTCCACCTGGAAGAGTTGACCGGGATGATCGAGACCGTCACGACCGGTTCGAAGGCCGCCTGATTCTATCTCATTCGTAATCTTTCGGAACAAGGCAGATCATGACAAGAGGCCTGTCTGTCGAGGCGTTCCTGTACTGATGGACCTCGTCGGGCATGACAAGGGCGAAGTCACCTTTCCTGACAGGCTGTTCCTTTCCCGCAGGGTCCACGAGAACCCCTTCGCCGTCAATGATGTAGTTCATGTGCTCGAAGGGATGATTGTGATAGGGCGTATGGCCGCCGGGTTCAATAGTGAAGACACGAAGGGAATAGGCCGGCACCCCGTCGGCCTTTGAAAGGGGGATCTGCTTCCAGGCGCCGCTCGCTCCTTCCATGGCCATCTTTACCTTCTCGATCTTCGTCAGATCCGTGATCTTCATGGTTCACTCCTTGTCATTTGGCGGTCAAAGCAGGCCAATTATACCACAGCGGTACCGATGATCAAAGAGACTATCTCACCCCCTCCCGCCTCTGAAGCGGGATAGAGCTCACAGGGGACAAAGATAAAAGCGAAGAAAGAAAAGAACAAGAAACAACTATAGGACCTATACGACCTATAGTTGTTCCAACCAGGGTTTGCTCCTATGCTGCCAGTGCCGTTTTCCTCACGATGTTGCCCTTTGCCCCGATGACGATGATTTCCATGGGAATTCTCGTTCCCGACTGTTTCATCGCAGTTTCCACGATAGCGGGCATTTTTGAACAGCAGGGTACCTCCATGATCGCCACGGTTACACTCTTGATTCCCGCGGTTGTGAAGATCCGGGTGAATCTTTCGATATAATCGGCAGTGTCGTCGAACTTGGGGCACCCCATCATGACCACCTTACCCTTCAGGAGGTCTTCGTGAAAATTGGGGTAGGCGACGGGTGTGCAATCCGAGGCCACGAGGAGATCGGCATTCCTGAGGAAGGGGGCCGTGGGTGGGACAAGCCTTATCTGTACGGGCCAGTGGGTCAGCCTGGTAGCCTGTCGCGATGCGCCGCTTTGTTCTTCGGTTGTGGGGATGCCCGGCGAAGAGAACATCTGGATCTGTGTCGACGGGCATCCACAGGGCAGGGTTGGGGGTCCGGCGGGGTCGAAGGAAGGGGGTTCGATGGATTCATCGTGGTTTTCGACCGATGCGCCGGCGCCCTTTTTCCCTGCAAGGTATCTTTCTACCGCCTCGGGATCGAAAGAATCAGCTTCCTTTTCAATGATGGATATTGCGTCTGCGGGACATTCGCCAAGACATGCCGCAAGCCCGTCGCAGTATCTTTCAGCGACAAGCCGCGCCTTCCCATCCTTAAGCTCGATGGCGCCTTCAGCGCAGGCGGCAACACACTGTCCGCATCCGTTGCATTTCTCCTCATCGATACGGACGATCTTCCGTCTGGTCTTCATAAGAACTCCTTGCGGCGGGTAATGGGTAATAGGTAATGGGTCATGGGTAATTCCCGGTATGGTCCGGGTACACAGGTTTCATTCTTCTGTTTTCCTATTACCCATAACCCATTACCTATTACCTGTTTTCTCACCCCAATATCTCCTTCAGGTCCGCGTCCGGCGTCGTGATGGGCTTTATGTTGTATTTCTCCACGAGGACGTTGAGGATGTTGGGGGTGATAAAAGCCGGCAGTGTCGGTCCGAGGCGCATGTTTTTGATGCCAAGGTACAGAAGGGTCAGCAATATCGCCACGGCCTTCTGTTCGTACCAGGAGAGCACGAGTGAAAGCGGCAGTTCGTTGACGCCGACATTGAAGGCCTTCGCCAGCGCGACGGCTATCTGGATGGCGGAGTAGGCGTCGTTGCACTGACCGACGTCGAGCAGTCGGGGAATGCCGCCGATATCGCCGAGCTGTTTGTCGAAGAACCGGAATTTGCCGCAGGCGAGGGTAAGGACCACGCAATCGGCGGGCACCTTCTCAACGAACTCAGTGTAGTAATTCCTGCCCGGTTTTGCACCGTCACAACCTGCGACGAGGAAGAAATGCCGTATCTTGCCGGCCTTGACCGCCTCAATGACCTTGTCCGCCACGCTCATGATGGTGTTGCGGGCAAAACCGACCATAACAGAATTTCCGTTGCTGTCGGCACCGAAACCCGGCAGTGCGAGGGCTTTGTCGATCGCGGGCGTGAAATCACCGTTGGCGATATGGGTAACCCCCGGCCAGGCGACGGGTCCCGTAGTGAATATATTCGCCGAGTATGACCCGAGCGGTTTCTGTATACAGTTGGTGGTCATGACGATGGATCCGGGGAAGTCGGCGAATTCCTTGTGCTGGTTCTGCCAGGCCGTCCCGTAATGACCGTAGAAATGGGCATACTTTTTGAGGTTCGGGTATCCATGGCAGGGCAGCATCTCACCATGGGTGTAGACGTAGATCCCTTTTCCTTGCGTTTGCTTCAGGATATCCTCGAGGTCCTTGAGGTCGTGGCCCGAGACGAGGATGGCCTTACCTTTTTTTGCGCCCAGGGGAACCTGGGTTGGGACGGGATGGCCGTATGTTTCCGTATTGGCCGCATCAAGGAGTTCCATGGCCCTGAGGTTGATCTCGCCGCATTTGAGAACGAGACCGAGCCAGTCATTCAGCCCGAGCTTGTTCTGCAGGACCTCGCCTAAGGCCTCATATATGAAGGCATAGACTGCGTCATCTTCCTTGCCGAGCAGGGCGGCATGATAAGCGTATGCGGCTACCCCTCTGAGACCGAAGATGACGGTGTGCATGAGGGACGTTATGTCCGGATCTTCGTTCTTTATTACCACCTGGAAGCCCACCGCCTCGCCCTGTTTAACGAGACCTGCTATGGTTGTTTCCGGTTTCGTCGGTGTCCGGCCGCCGGGAAGAATGGTGTTTCCACCCTTTGATGCGACCTTCCCGATAAGACTGTCACGCTCGGCTGCGATACGCCCTATCAGTATCTTCAGACGTTCGGGGTCGAAATCAACGTTGGTCAACGTGTGAAAAAGGGCCTCAGCAGCAAGTATATTCATCTCCTTTCCCGTGAGCCCATATTTCACTGCCTCGTTCGCAAAAAATGACAATTCCGCCGTAACATAAACCAGCAGATCCTGAAGAGCCGCTACGTCAGGCTGTTTGCCGCAAACCCCGATGTTGGTGCATCCTTCCCCTTTTGCTGTCTGTTCACACTGATAACAAAACATATGCCCCTCCTTATTGTTGGTTGAAGTTCAATTGCATAAAGAAAGTATAATGCATGGAAGAAAAAGTGCTTTGACTTAAGTCAAGAAGAGGGGTAATGG
>DNYO01000311.1 GCA_003506795.1 Deltaproteobacteria bacterium | reverse complement strand
GCATGTCCACCTCCCAATCGAATCGGAAACTGTTTCTGTAAGTTTGGTTGTTTTCAAGCTTATTATTCTGGCGGGGGTTGTTCAATAACGGAAACCCGTCATTTTTTGTCAGGTAAACCCCTGTTCGATGAAGAGACGAAGGCACATTGCCGTGCCTTCTCGTCTCCTACGGTTAATTTCTACTTTTCGACAACACCGATTATTTCAACCACAATGCCGTCCGGATCCTGAACATATTCAAACCAGAATTCCCTGTCCTCCATGTCGAAGGCTATGGCCGGCGAATGAAGGTGATCCATTCCCTTTTCCCGTGTCTCCTGTGCGGCGCCGTGAAAATCATCCGTCTCCATGCATACCTCAAAATAGCCAAAGTCCCCCCACATCGTGTTAAATGGCATCGATCTACCGCGTGGTTTTACGGATTCGTAGACCTCAAGCATGCCTCCGCCCCTGCTGTTCGCGAGGAGGCAGGAACGAACCGCGGTCTCCTTTGCGCCGGCGGCCTCATCGACAAGGCCGGAAAAAGCTTCATGGGGTTTCACCACAACGGCATCGAAACCTACCGATTGATAGAAGGCCACGGATCTTTCCAGATCGGTAACGGCCACCCCAAGCCAGCGTGCACCGCCGAAAGTCTCCTGTATCTCCGTTGCAGGGTCGGAAATAAACTCCAGCAAATTCCCCTCCGGATCGCGACCGTACACGAAGGTGTATTCACCCCTACCCCCACCCCATCCCGGGAGTTTTGTCGATCTGGGCTCGGAAAGAAACGTGATTCTATCCTGGTAATCCCCGTAAAACTTCCCGACATCAGATACTGCAAGGGTGATCTTGTTGACCCCAATGTCGCCGTATCTTTTGATTTTCCTTATTGGCCGAGGGTGGGGAAGGCTCATCTCGATCAATTCCACCACAATACCGCCTGCCGGTGGATAGAGCATGGTGCCCGCGAATTTATGCAGTGAGGTTCGAAATACATCGACCATCGGGTTCCAGACCTCGGGAAATTCCAGATATGTTTCCGTCATTCCAAGGGTCGTCCCGAAAAACTGTTTCATTGCAGGCAGGTTTTTTACCCCCATTCCGATATGATTGACCCCTTTCATTCCTTTCAACACGGCATCCTCCTGGATTTCATGGTGGCTTTCTCCCCGGCAGCACGAGGAGAGCTTCTTCTTCGCTACTATTAGTCTAAGTTTCTAGTGCAATTGTTATACGGTCAATAACGGAAACCCGTCATATTTGAGTCATCGGAGGAAAAAACTGTCTCGCGGCCGCTTCGCTGGAGTTCGCAGACGACACCCGGAAAGGTAAATCCTGTCGCGCTACTCCTTTGTCATATCGGGAGAGAAGGCTGTCGGAACAGGTCGGGCTTTAGGAAAACCATAGCGGGAAGGTGGTGGGCGATTCGATTCTTTAAATGCCCCAGTGCGGCAGCAATCTGTCCAAGATCCAAAAGGCGATAACGAGGACGAGAATAAACATATAGCAATAAGGAAGGAGCCTGGCGATCCTTGCGGGTACCTGTTTCTGTAAGCGCACGGGGAGGATGCTGGCTATGACCATGAAAAGGAGGAAGAAACAAAAAGGGTTGTACAAGGCGGCGGCCCCGAGGTTGCCGGCCATGAGGCTGAGGATTGCTCGGGTCATGCCGCAGCCGGGGCAGGGGATGCCCGTGACCGCCTCGAAGGGACAGAAGACGGGGATGACGCCGACTATCCGGTCGGCGGAGACGATCCCCGTCATGTTCACGAGCACAAGTGCCAGGAGAAGTCCCGCAAAGCCAAGGGCCGGTTTCCTGGGAATGAGATAATGCTCCATGCTATTTTCCGAAGAACTTGTTTATCTCGTTCTGCTGGATCGCGTCGGTTACGATATTGAGGCCGACTATCGTGAGAACGAGACTCAGCACGGGAAGGTCCTTCGATCTGGGTCTGCCGTGATTGTCCTGGGCCTCAACGAGGCCCTGGGCCATATAGTATTCATAGTAGATATTATACAGTCCGCATGTCACGATCGTCAGCAGGAACCACATCCAGAAATTGTACCTTTGCTGCCCCAGAAGGTAATTAATCGCCCGCATCTGCCTCGCCTGCCAGAACAACCAGTATATCCCGCAGGTGATGACAGAAAGAACAATATCGAGGGCAATGCTGGACGTAAAGGATCCCGGGTCGGCCTCGACAGGCGGGGGCTCGATTGTCCTGGCCTGGCCTATCTCCCCGTAAGGGGCGCCGATCGATTTGCCGCATGAGGCGCAAAACAGCGCGCCGGGTGCAGCCTCAGCACCACAATGAGGACAGACCGCAATCCGGGGGCCGGACCCTCCCTGTTCTTTTCCGCATTTCATACAGAATTTTGATCCCTCCGGATTCTCGTGACCACAGTTTTCGCAGAGCATGACATACCTCCCTCAAAATTTTCCCGATTGTACCAGCGGTTCCCAAAATTGTAAAGCAAAAGTAACGATGCAGTCATAAGATGTTTAAAGACCGCCGACAAGGTTTCGGCACGAGGCTATTGTATTGAGCGCTACTTAAGTTTTAGGCCGGGGTTTTCGATAATCAGGAAAGATACGCACCATGTCAGAGCCGATCGTTTGTATCGTATCGTCATATTCAGGGAAAGGATGATTCCATGGGAAAAAATATGAAAATCGGCACTAAGTTTATGATCTTTATCTCCTGCGTCATCGTTGTGTCCGTAGCAATAACGGCAACGGCATGTTTGTGGGAGATCAGGAAAGATCTCATCAGACAGGCGAATATGACGCTCGATTCGCGGCTGAACGTCTTCTGGGAACTGCTCAATGCGAAATCATCGGCCTCCACGGAGAGCGTAGGTGGCGGCACCAGGCAAAAGGCAATTTTCGCTATTCAGGATGACAAGCTCGTGGTCGGCGCCTATGCGTTGAACGACGACACGATTCTCGTCGACAAGATCAAGGATGTTTTTGGCGGCACGGCTACCATTTTTATGAAGGACACCCGTATCTCCACAAATGTCCTCAATCCCGACGGTACCCGCGCCGTGGGCACGAAGCTGAAGGGCCCCGTTCACGATTTCATCTTTCAGAAAAAAACATCCTATCGCGGCAACGCCGATATACTCGGCAAATCCTACTTCGTTGCCTATGATCCCATCAAAGACCAGCAGGGCGAGATAATCGGCGTTCTTTATGTCGGAATACCGAAAGGCGACTATTTCGCGGCCTTCAATCGCATCGTACTATTCGTGATTGCCATTGCCGTCGTACTCATCGGCGCAGTAAGCATCATGTCCTACTTCTATATGCGAAACCTGACCCTGCCGCTCAATGAGTGCGTCAGTGCCGCACGGCGGCTGGCCGAAGGCGACCTGACGGTGGACATAACCTCGCGGGGAGATAACGAGACAGGCCAACTCCTGGCGGGGATGCAGGACATGGTCCTGCACTGGCGGTCGATCGTCGATGAAGTAAAGCAGGCCGCCGATCGCATTACCGG